>JAHEJT010000097.1 GCA_024638765.1 Verrucomicrobiales bacterium | reverse complement strand
GATTTTGTCGGTCTCCAGGGTGAGCAGGACGTCTCCCTTCCGCACTTCCTCCCCGTTCTGCACATGCCACTGCGCCACGGTGCCGGAAGTAATCGACTCCCCCACCGCCGGTATTTTCACCTCAATTGCCACGATGCCCGATTTCCGATTTCCGATTTCCGATTCTGGAAAAGTAGATTCGAGCTTTACTCGAATTCGCAAGGCCGTTCCCACCCAAATTCTTCGACTACAAGTCGAAGCTACCAACTCTATTCGTGTTCATTCGTGTCCATTGGTGGTTAAGATCCGTGTAATCCGCGCCCGCGGCGCTCACACATGGAACGCCTGTTCCACCAACTGTTTCTGTTCGCGCACGTGCATGGCTTTGGAACCGGCGGAGGGACTCGCGCTGCGCTCCCGCCCGGCATAACGGACCGGTTTCTGGGAAAGCCTCTCCAGCCGGGGATGGATATGCCACCAGGCGCCCATGTTTTCCGGCTCCTCCTGGCACCAGACCCACTTCTTATTGGCCCGCGGATACCGCGCCACGATTTCCGATAACAGATCGTAGTGCAAGGGGTAAATCTGCTCGATCCGGATCAAGGCGACGTTTTTCAACTTGTGCGCATTCCGGAACTCCAGGAGGTCGTAATACACCTTCCCGGAGCAGAAAATCAGCCGCGTCACCCGCTCGGGAGAGGCCACCAGTTGCCCGTCGTCAATGACCTCGTGAAAGTGCGTGCCGTCGATGAAATCCTTCTCCATGGAAACCGCCTCGGGCCGGGTCAACAGGCTCTTGGGCGTCATCAGGATGAGCGGCTTGCGGAAGGGCCGCATCACCTGCCGCCGCAGCAGGTGAAAGAACTGCGCGGGCTTGGTGAGATTGCAGACCGTCATATTTTCGCCTGCGCACAATTGGAGGAAACGCTCCAGACGCGCACTGGAGTGCTCCGGCCCCTGGCCCTCATACCCGTGCGGCAGGAGCATGACGATCCCGCTGGGCGTCATCCACTTGGATTCCGCGGATGCAATGAACTGATCGATGATTACCTGGGCGCCGTTCGCGAAGTCGCCAAACTGCGCCTCCCATAGGATCAGCATCTCCGGCACCATCAAGGAATACCCGTAATCGAATCCCAGGACCGCGGCTTCGGAGAGCAGGCTGTTGTAAACACAGAACCGCGCTTGATCCTCCGAGAGGTGCAGCAGTGGTATGTAGCGCTCCCGAGTCTCGACATCGTAAAACACGGAGTGGCGATGACTGAACGTGCCGCGCCGGCTGTCCTGGCCGGATAATCGCACCGGGTTGCCCTGCGCGAGCAGGGAGGCGAAGGCCAGCGCCTCCGCAAAGCCCCAGTTGAAGGGTCCGCCCTCCTCGATCGCTGTGCGCCGGGGCTCCACGAATCTCCGCCGGATCTTCTCGTTGAGCCTGAAATCGTCGGGCACCGTCGTAAGTCTCACTCCCAACTCGCGGAGTTTCTCCCGGCTGATGGCGGTCCGCACCACCCCGTGGGAGTAGGGAGATTGCGGAGTCGCCGTCGAGCCGCCGAGGGCGCGCCCGTTGCCCGCTTCCTCGGAATCTTTCATCTCCTGGAAATCCGCGTCCATCCGCTCCCGGTAACCTTGCGCCAGGGCCTCGATCTCCCCCTCTCCGGCGACTCCGGTTTCCGCGAGATGCGCACGAAATTTTTCCGCCGCCGAGGGCAAAGCCTGAATGGTCTGGTAAAGCTTCGGTTGGGTGAACACCGGCTCATCCCCCTCGTTGTGGCCGTGGCGCCGGTAACACACCAGGTCGATGACTACGTCACGTTTGAATTTCTGCCGGAACTCCAGGGCCAGTGCCGTCGCCGCCATCACCTCGAGCGGGTGATCCCCGTTCACGTGGAACACGGGCGCCTCGATCATTTTGGCCACATCCGTACAGTAAGCGGACGAGCGGGCGTCCTCAGGAGAGGTCGTGAACCCGATCTGGTTATTGATGACGATGTGCAGGGTGCCGCCGGTGCGGTATCCCGGCAGTTGCGAAAGATTCAATACCTCCGTCACCGAACCCTGTCCCGCGAAGGCCGCATCCCCGTGAATCAGCAGTGGAAGCACCGCCTTGCGCTCCTCGGTATCGCCGATGATTCGTTGCCGCGCCCGGGCCTTCCCCTCCACCACCGCGTTGACCGCCTCGAGGTGGCTGGGATTGGCCGCCAGAAGTATCAGGACTTCATCGCCGTTCTCCGTGGACCGGCGGGTCTCGAATCCAAGGTGATACTTCACGTCCCCGTCGCCGGCCACGAGATTGGGCACATAATTTTCCGAAAACTCGTAGAGCAGGGTCTTGATCGATTTGCGAAGGAAATTTGCGAGCACATTGAGTCGCCCGCGGTGCGCCATCCCCAGCACGATTTCCTTGAGACCCATCTTCGGGCAGAGCTCGAAGGTGTGATTCAAGGCCACCATCAAGCTCTCCCCTCCCTCCAGGGAAAACCGTTTCTGTCCCACGAATCTGCGGTGCAGGAAATGCTCGAATCCCTCCGCCTCCACCAGCCAGCGCATCGCCTTCTTCTTCACGTCCGGCGTGTAATGCTCCGTCTCCACGCGCGACTCGATACGCTCCCGGATCCAGTTGCGCACCTCGGTGTCGTGGATGTGCATGAACTCGAATCCGATCCGGTCGCAATAGGTCGAGCGCAGACGCGCGATCATCTCGCGGAGAGCCATGGTCCGGCCGCCGAGGTAAAACTGCGTGGCAACCTGCAGATCCAGATCCGATTCCGTAAATCCAAACTCCTCCAGCTCCAGCCGCGGCTGCTCCGGCGCCTCCTCGCTGAGGGGATCGATCATTGCCGCGGTGTGACCCAGCGCGCGGAAGTTGTAGACCATGCTCACGATCCGCGCCCGCTTCGCCAGATCGAGCCCGCCCTCAGGAGCCGCGGCCGCGCCTCCGGCCTGTGCTTCTTCGTCTTCGAGCTGCTCGAGATGCGCGCAGCCCAATTCAAAGCCCTCGAAAAATGAGGCCCAGTTTTTCTCCACCGACCCCGGGTCGCGTCTCCAGGAGAGATACTTCTCATCGAGAAGATCCGCGTTCAATCTGGCCGAAACAGAGGAATCCATGGAACTCGCCGCCCGCGCTCGCGGATGTGCCTCCGGAAAGGTCTCCGGAAAGGCCTTCGGAAACAACGCGGGCCCCAGAACGCTGCCAGTAATCAATGCCATCGAAATCGGCAAAACTCGAACGTTTTTTGCAGAAAGGCCTCAAAGTAGGCCCGACGCTCCGCGGCGGGGATCTTCACACGGAAACCCCGTCGCGGAGCGCCGGGGCTACTTTTCCTCCCCCCACCCCTCCGGTCCGCGGCCCTCCCGACTTCCGCTCTTGTCTTTCGGGGCAATCGGCCCTAAGGATGCAGGCACCTCTTTCTTCAGCCGATCTCCAGCCGACAGCGCCGTGTCCGCCCCCATGATCCGAGTCCAGAACCTCACCAAGCGATTCCTCTCTCACACCGCGGTCGACGGCATTTCTTTTGAGGTCGAAGAAGGAGAAATCGTCGGTTTTCTGGGCCCCAATGGCGCAGGAAAAACCACCACACTGCGCATCCTGACGACCTTCCTTTCCGCCACCTCGGGCACCGCCACCGTGGCCGGGTGCGATATTTTCAGCCAGTCCCTCGAGCTGCGCCGCAAAATCGGATACATGCCGGAAAACGTCCCTCTTTACACCGACATGCGGGTGAAGGAATACCTCCGCTTCCGGGCCGCGCTCCACAGGATTACCGGACGCCCGGCCCGGGTCAAAGTGGGCGAAGTTCTCGACATCTGCGGCCTCAAGGACGTGCGCAAGAAGATCATTGGGACACTGAGTAAAGGATACCGGCAACGCGTGGGCCTCGCGGATGCCCTCATCCACAATCCTGAACTCCTCATCCTCGACGAACCCACCAACGGACTCGATCCCAACCAGATCCGGCAGGCGCGCGATCTCATCAAACGCCTCGGCGAATCGCACACCATCCTGCTCTCGACCCATATCCTCCCCGAAGTGGAAATGACCTGCGGCCGCGTCATCATTATCGACCAGGGCCGCATCCGGGCCTCCGACACCCCCGCGAACCTGGTGGGCAAACTTCGCACCGCCCGGACGGTGTCCGTCGAACTGAAAGCGGACGCCGAAACCGCCGCCAAGGCCCTCACCGGGATTCAGGGAGTCCGCAAACTGATCCGGCAAGACCCCGTCAACGGCTGGACTTCCTTTATTCTCCGAGTCGAATCGCAGGCCGACATCCGGGAGGATGTCTTCAATGTCGCCCTCGAAAACCGCTGGCCCGTCCGCGAGCTCTCCCAGAAAACCCCCTCCCTCGAGGATGTCTTCGTCGACCTCACGCAACCCGTGGCGGAAGCATAGGCGCTTCGCGCCCGTTCAAGGTTCAGAGTTCAAGGTTCACGGTTGAAAATCCAGCGATCCGGAAAGGCACGGCCAAAACTCCCCTAAATGGACAACTCTGAACTTTGAACCCTGAACCCTGAACCCTGAACGCCGGCTCCGCCGGCAAAAGCATGCGCGTCTTTTTCATTCTCCTGCGAAAGGAACTTCGCTCCTATTTCTTTTCGCCGCTCGCTTACGTGATCATGGCCTTCCTCATGATCCTCAACGGCGTGCCCTTTGTCCTCTCGCTCATCGCCATGCAGGCCGGGGAACGGCAGCACAGCCTGGTCTACTTTACCTTCAATTCCGGATGGTTCTGGATGGCTTACCTCCTCCTCTTCCCCATCATCACCATGCGCCTCTTTTCGGAGGAACAAAAGATGGGCACTATTGAAAGCCTGCTCACCGCGCCTGTCAGGAGCGTCCAGTTCGTCCTCGCCAAGTATTTCGCCGCCTTCGTCTTTTACTGCTTCCTCTGGCTCCCCAGCCTCGCCAATTTTCTCGTCTTCGAAGCCATCGGGGACGAGGCGGCCTCCTTCAGCACCGGTTCCTTCTACGGCAGTTACCTGCTCCTCGTCGTCATGGGCTGCTTCTATCTCGCCATCGGCTGCCTGGCCTCTTCCATGACATCCAACCAAATCCTGGCATCCATCATCGCTTTCTCAATTATTCTCCTCCATTTCATCTTCGGCTTCGTCCACTTCTTCAGCACCCGAATGCCCGCCGAAGTCATGGAACGCGTCACCTACACCTCCTCTTATGAGCACATGCGAATCTTCTCGGACGGCCTCCTGGACTCCCGGCCGCTGGTCTACTATCTCACCTCCGCCATTCTCCTCCTCATCGCCACTCACCAGGTCCTCGAATACCGCCGCTGGCGCGTCTAGCGGCGCCTTCGGCCGCCGGTTATCAGTTATCAGTTATCAGTTATCAGTTATCAAAACGGATGCCCTCTCGCTGCGACCCGTCCACTTTCAGGCACTAATAACTCTTAATCATTAAGGATTAACGCCGGCGCAGCCGGCGCCCCCCATCTTCCATCTGCGCATGTCTTCCGATCCCCAGGACCAACCCTCCGCGATCCCCGCACCGCCCCGGCCCAGCCGGACCCGCATCGTTTGCAACGTGATCCTGCAGGGACTCCTCCTGATCCTCATCTTCCTCATCGTCAATTACCTCAGCTGCCGCCACCACACCCAGTGGGATCTCACTCATAACCGCAAATTCACCCTCTCCACCACCACCCTGAACTTCCTCGACTCCCTCGAACAGGACGTGGATATCATCGTCTCTTTCCTCGCCGGTTCCCAGGTTTACGACGATATCAAGGGACTCATCGACGAATACCAGCGATACGGGCGGTCCCATATCAATGTCGAACTCGTCGATCCCGGACGCGACCGCAGCCGCGCCACGGATATCAAGAATAAGTTCGACCTCGAACTCAGCAAGAACGTCGTCATTATCGCCACTGGCGACCGCGTCAAGGTGGTTTCGGAAGACGATATGGTCACCCGGGAGGATGGCGCTTTCGGACGAGTGCTGGCCTTCCGAGGCGAATCCGCCCTGACTTCCGCGCTGATAGAAGCCGTTGAAAAGGAGCAGAAAAAACTCTACCTCGTTACCGGCCACCGTAAGGTCACCGAACTGCAAGACCTCATGCGGGAATTGCATGTCTTGCTCTCGCGTCAGAACGCCGTAATCGAGGAACTGGTCCTTCCCCAGGTGGACGCGATTCCCAACGATTGCGAGGCTCTCATTCTCATCGGCCCGAGGATCGATCTCACCCCCAAGGAACACGATTTGGTCCAATCCTGGTGGGAAGACCGAAAGGGCTCGCTCCTGGTCCTGCTCAATCCCGCCGCGCGCACCCCCAACCTCTACTCCTTCCTCCGTCAATTCGGCGCCATGCCGAGGGACGATCGCCTCGTTTACGCCGCCAAGATTTCAGGGATGGAGTTGCAGAAAACCTACACGGTCCCCGCGGTCTTTCTCCCCGGCTCACCCGTGACCCGGGAACTCGTCGGCATCAATACCGTCCTCCTCAACGAGTCCCAGTCACTGCGAGTGCTTGAGAACGACGCCCTCCTCCAGGCCCAGAACGTCTCCGTGGTCCCCCTCCTCCTCGCCGATGAACGGTTCTGGGGTGAAACCGATTACCATGAGGAAACTGCCGTTCGCAGCGAAACCGAAGACAATCTTCCGCCTATTTATCTCGCCGCCGCCGTCGAAAAGGGCGCCGTGGACGATCCCAACCTGCGCATCGCCAGTTCACGCATGGTGGTGGCCGGGAACAGCCATTTTCTCGATTCCGAACCCACCCGCGTCGCCGCCAATGTGGATTTTATCATGTCCGCCCTCAACTGGATGCTCGATCGCGAGGAACTCATCGGGATCACCCCCAAACAACCCACCGAATACAACCTCAACCTCAGCCCCGCCCAGTTCTCCCGCATTCAACTCATCGTCCTCTTGATCATGCCGGTCGGCGTCTTCCTCTTCGGCATCGCCGTCTGGATTACCCGCCGGGCCTAGTTCCGGCGCGGAGCACCGGAAGTAAAAAGTGAGAAGGTAAAAGGTCCCGCATGCATCATCCTTCATCCTTCATCCCTCATCCTTCGAGATGAACACCCGCACTACGTTCCTCATCTTCCTCGTCGCCGCGGGCCTCGCCGCCTACGTCTTCTTCGTGGAGCGCACACGACCCGGCACCGGCGACGCGGGAAGGCGTGCGCCCATCAAATTGCCTGTCGATGAGGCCCGGATCATCACTTTCACCGGTGCGGGCGGATCCGTTTCGTTTCAGCAAAAGGACGGGCGCTGGTTCCTGGCCCAACCCATCCAGGACCGGGCCGACAGACAAGTCTGCGAACGCATCCTCTCCATTCTCAGTAACCTCACCGTTCGCGAAATCATTCGTGAATCCGAAATCGAATCCGGTGAGGTCAGTCTTTCGGACCTCGGTTTGTCCCCGGAGGAAGCACTCAAGCTGACGGTGTACGGACCCGGCGGCCGCAGTGCCTCCCTTCTCGTGGGCAAAGAGGCCGCCCTCGCAGGCACTACTTACGTCAGCCTGCCGGACGATCCCCAGCGCCGCCACGTCTACCTGGTGGAAGGAAACCTCCGCCAAATTGCCGACTCGCCGCTCACCCTCCTCCGGGATCCCAAGGTCATCCCCCTGGAGGCCCATCAGGTGGGTGGGCTCCTCATCAAGAGCGAGGAATCCGAACTCGAACTCCTGCGTGATTCCGAGGATCTCAGCTGGAGAATCTCCAAACCCATTCAAAGCCGTGCCGATGACGAAAGCGTGAACAGACTCGTCACCGAGCTCTCCGAGCTGCGCGTGGAATCCGTTATCGAGGAAGGAGAAGAAGGCACGCCGCCCGCGACCGGCACTTCACAGCAGCACGTCATCAGTCTCCGCCCGCTGCCGCCGCGTCCCCCGCTCCCCGGCGACTCCGATTCGACCGCTCCGTCCCGGACCACTCCCGCCTCCGCGCCGTCCCCCATCGATCTCACCGTCACCGCCTACACTTCCACCGACGGCGCCGAGACCCCTCCCCTGGTCACGGGACGCGTCTCCGACCGAAACGTCCTCCTCCAGTTGCCCGAGAGCATTCTCCAACTGGTGGAAACCAATCCCACCGCCCTGCGAGATCCCCGTCTTCAGCGGTTTACCGCCGGAGCCGTCCGTCATATCTTCATCCGCAGCCGCGGCAACCCCGACATCGTGCTCTCCGACGCCGGCCATCGCTGGGTCTCTCTGCGCCACGATGCAGAGGAACCCGCTAATGAAGGACGAATCGCACGCTTTCTCAAAGCCCTCAGCGACGAGCGTGCCCTCGACTTCGTCGCCGATACCTCCGCCAACCTGGAGCAATACGGCCTCGCCGATCCCGAATACCGCATCGCTCTCGCCACTTCCACCCAACGACCCGCCTCCGATGCAGAGGAATGGGAACCGTCCGATGAGATTCACATCCTGCACTTCGGACGCGTCGCGCGCAGAGAGGAAAACAAAGACGTGATTGCGGAATCCCTCTACGCCCAGATCGTCGGCGAACCCTTTGTCGTCTCCGTGGACCCGGTGTTTCTCGCCAATATTCCCACCCACCCCCTCAAGTGGAAAGACACCGGGGTGCTCAGCTTCTCCATTATTTCGTTGCGCGAGATCCGGATCCGGTTCCCGAGGCCGCAAGATACCGTCGCGGGTGGCCCCGGCGCCCTCGCGCGGCCGGACACCCGCCTGACTTACGATTACCTCAAGAACGAGTGGTCGCTGCTCGAGAACGAGAGCGATATCTCCGAGCGGCTGGATCCCAAAATCGCCCATCGGCTTGCGGCAGCGCTTGGTTCCCTGGAGGCGCGCGACTGGATCGTGGCGCGCCGACAGGCTTACCACGCCTTGGAATCGCCTTCCGCCATCATTAACATTCTCCTGGAAATGCCCGGCGAAAGCGCGGACACCTCCTTGCGCAAGACCACCACGCTCACCCTGGCGCCCGCCATCGACATCGCGCCCGGTGATGCCCCTTTTCATTACGCCCGCATCGATGATTCTCCCGAGGTCTTTCTCCTCGACGCCAAGACGTCCAAAGTCCTGCTGGCGCCGTTGGTGAAGTAACCGCGCTCGCTGGAGGAATGTAGCTGCGCTCGTAAGAGCGTGGTCCGGTTTCGTTTCGCCACGGCCCTCCACCTTCTTACGAAGGCGGCTACTTCACCCTCCCTGAACGCTGTAGCTCCGCACCCCCACGTAAATCGAGGCGATCCCCCCGCTCAGAGGAATCCAGCGCGCGCCCGGCTCGAATCCGTTCCCGGCGAGCAACTCGCCCATGGCCTCGCCGGAGGGAAAGCGTTCAATGGATTCGCCGAGGTATTCATACGCTTCCCGCCGCCCGGTCAGGGCGCCTGCCAGCAGCGGCAAGACGTGGTGAAGGTAAGATCGGTAGACCCCGCGCATCCATTTCGCGCGCGGCAGGGAAAAATCCAGGATTACCAGGGCACCGCCCGGTCGCAGGACCCGGCCCATCTCTCTGAGCGCGCCCGCCCACGATTCCATGTTCCGCAAACCGAACCCGATGGTGAGCGCATCGAACGCGCCATCGGCGAAGGGCAAGCGCATCCCGTCCGCCACCATCCAGGTGACGGCATCATTCCCATCGCGCCGTCGTGCTTCCCGCAGCATCGGCTCGCAGAAATCTGTGCCCGTGACCGTGCAGTTCTCTCCCACACCTCGCCGCACCGCCTGCGCAAGGTCACCGCTGCCGGTGGCGACGTCCAGCACCAGGCGCGGCTCCAGGGCTTTCACCAGGCCCGCGAGCTTGCGTCGCCAGTGGACATCGATCCCCAGGCTCAGGACGTGATTGGCCAGGACATAGCGATCCGCGATCCCGCTGAAAGCGTCTTTGACGAATTCCGGGTCCTGATCGCGGACGGCGCTCATGGAAGAGGGATTCAGGTTTTACGGGCTCAGGGCTCAAGGGTGAACCCATAGTGACACAGGCGTCCCGCCTGTGACCTGAAGAGGAACACACGCGGGACGCCTGTGTCACTATACTCCCCGAAAAAAGTTGCGAATCCCGGCAGGTGATGTTTCATCATTAGGCTTGATCCCGGGCTCACGTGGCGGAATTGGTAGACGCGCTAGATTCAGGATCTAGTCGGGGCAACCCGGTGGAGGTTCGAGTCCTCTCGTGAGCACCAGCTACTTACCGTGATTCCGGCGGGCCGGCATTTCCCCCTGGTTGCAGATCAGGTTGCACCTCTGCCGCCGCCCTCCTCAATCCACCCAAAGCCCCCCCGCGCCCCGCGCCTCCGGGCCCAACTTCCCGGTCGCATGCCCCCCGCGCCCCGTTCCCGGCCCCGTTCCCGGCCCCGTTCCCGCGCCTCCGCGGACCCCGCGACACCCACTCCACGCCCCGCATATCCCGGGTGTAACAATTTTTCATACAATTGTATGAAAAATTGTTACACGTTCGAGTTGGGAATTTTGCGGGGAAGGAAGCTTTCGGGTGCTTTCGGGGGGCACAGGGCGCTTGACGGTCCGGGACGGTATCGCTCTATTTGCAGTGGATTCGTCTGACCGAAATCCAGCGATTGATGCCATGAACACCCGTCTTCTTAATTCCAGAGCTTTCGCTTCCTCCCTAGTCCTTCTCCTGTCGGCCATTGCTCTCCTCCTCCCAGCCTGCGAGCGCCACCAAGCGACGCCTCCTGCCTCCTCGACCACGCAAGATACCGCGACTTCCCAGGCCGCGGTCGTCACTCACGTCGACGCCGCGGGCGCCGCCGAACTCCTCGCCGCCGACAGCGCGGTCACGGTCCTCGACGTGCGGACGCCGGGTGAATTCGCCGAGGGCCATCTCAAGGGCGCCGTAAACGTCGATTTCAAGGCCGCCGACTTCAAAGAAAAAGCCGCCGTCCTCGATAAGGACACCGCTTACCTCGTCCACTGCCGCTCCGGCAGCCGCAGCACGGCGTCACTGGAAATTCTCAAGGAACTTGGCTTCGGCAAAATTTACCATCTCGACGGCGGCTTTAACGCGTGGCAGAAATCCGGGCAGCCGGTGGAGAAGTGAGGTGGCTCTGCATCAGTGACTTACGGGGAGTTTTTACGGGGGAACCGCGGGCCTCATCCCGCCCCCGGCTGTCATCCTGAGCGAAGTCGAAGGATCCCTCTAATCTCTCCTGAGCTAACGAATGATGACACGTGCGGCAACGACCCAGGCATTCGCCGTGATGGTAGGCAAGAGAACCCATTGGTTGCGTAGAGAGATCCCTCGACTCCGCTCGGGATGACAAATAATTCGGAGACGTCTCCCGGCTTAAGCCCACTAACCCACCCAACGCCGGGGAAGCCCCCTACTGCGTCACCGCGGCCTTCTTCGGTACGATCTCGGCCCCTGCTTTCCCCGCGTCCGGCGCCACTTTCTCCACGTCCACCGCCGTGACCTTGTATTCCGGACACATGGTCTCGGCATCATGCACATGGCTGGTGAGCTTGTTGACCATCAACTCCGGGAAATGGAAGGTCGTGTAGAGAATCCCCGGCTTCACCTCCCGCGAGACCTTGGCATGCATGAAAACCTCGCCCCGGGCGGAATGCAGGCGCACCCGGTCCCCGCTCTCGATCCCCTTCTTCTTGGCGTCCTTGGGATGGATCGCCAGGAGATCCTCGCCCACGATCTTCGTGTTATTGGTGCGTCGAGTCATGGTGCCGCAGTTGTACTGCTCCAGGAGCCGGCCCGTCGTCAGGATATACGGAAATTCCGACCCATGCGCCTCCAACTCCTTGGATTCTTCGAACTCGAAGTAATGAAACTTCCCTAACCCCCGGCGGAATTTTTCGGTGTGCAGGATCTTGGTGTCCACCCCGCCCTCGCGGATCGGCCACTGCTTGCCCTGCTCGCCCAGGTTCTCCCAGGTGGCGCCCTTGAAAAACCAGATCACTTCCGCCATCTCCGCCAGCACGCCCTCGGGCGTGTAATCCGGCTGCTCGTACCCCATCCGGTTCATGATATCCACGATGATCTGCCCGTCGGGCTTGGTGCCTTCCAACGGCTCGATGGTCTCCTGGACACGTTGGACGCGCCGTTCGCCGTTGGTGAAGGTGCCGCTCTTCTCGAGGAAAGACGCCGCCGGCAGTATCACGTCCGCAAACTGGGCGGTCACCGTCATGAAAATCTCCTGCACCACCAGGAACTCGAGGCTGTTCATGGCGTCGGCCACGAACTCGGAGTTGGGATCGGTCTGGACGACGTCCTCACCCATCAGCCAGAGGGCCTTCAGATCGCCTTTGGTGGCCGCCTCGAACATCTGCGGAATCTTCATCCCCGCCGCGGTCGACGTGGGCCGGCCGTAAAACTCTTCGAACAGCTTGATGTTTTCCGGGTCCTCTACGGGCAGATAGCCGGCCCCCTGGTGCGGCTGACAACCCATGTCGGCGGCGCCCTGGACATTGTTCTGTCCGCGCAACGGATTTACGCCCACGCCCGGGCGCCCGATGTTTCCGGTCATCATGGCGAGGTTGGCAATGTACATGACCGTCTTGGCGCCCTGGCTGTGCTCGGTCACACCGAGCCCGTGGAAACTCATCGCCGCCGTCGCCTTGGCATACTCGATGGCCGCAGCTTTGACTTTCTCTTTCTCGACCCCGGTGATCTTTTCCAGGGCATCCAGATCCAGTGCCCGCAGCTTGGCCTTGAATTCTTCCCAGTCCTCGCAGCGTGCTTTGGCGAATTCTTCGTCCGCAAATCCCGATTCCAAGATGTAATGGGCGAACATATTGAGCATCGCGATGTTGGTCCCCGGCCGCAATTGCAGGTGATGGGTCGCGTACGGGGTCAGCTCGATCTCGCGCGGGTCGATCACGATCAGCGGCGTCCCCTTCATCACCTTCTGCTTGATCCTGGCCCCGGTGACCGGGTGTCCCTCGGTCGGGTTGGCCCCGATAATGAGAATGCATTCGGTGTGATCGAGGTCGTCGATGGAGTTGGTCGCCGCTCCGGTCCCGAAGCTCTGCTGCATGCCGTAAGCGGTGGGCGAATGACAGACCCGGGCGCAGCAATCGATGTTATGCGTCCCGATGACCGCCCGGATGAACTTCTGCATGAGGTAATTCTCCTCATTGGTGCAGCGGGCCGACGAAATCCCGGCGATGGAATCCGGACCGTTTTCTTTTCCAATCTCGGTGAGGCGCTTGGCGATGTAATCATAAGCCTGATCCCAGGTAGCCTCCTCGAAATGACCATTGTGCCGGATCAACGGCGTCCGCAGGCGATCGGGATGATTGTAAAATTTAAAGGCGTAACGGCCCTTGAGACAGGTGTGCGCGTGGTTGACCTCGGCGTCCACCGGGGCCGTGATCGAGAGAATCTCGTTCCCCTTGGTCTTGACCTCGAGATTGCACCCCACTCCGCAGTAAGTGCACACCGTGCGGGTCGACTCGGTGGCCTCGATGGATTTGGACGCGAAGATATCCGAGATCGCCGAGGTCGGACAGGCCTGGGCACAGGCGCCGCAGCTGACGCAATCCGAATCCTTGAAGCTTTCATCGAGCCCCTTGATGATGCGCGCATCAAAACCGCGCCCGTGCATCGAGAGGACGAACTGCCCCTGGATTTCGTCACAGGCCCGCACGCAGCGGTTGCAGTTGATGCACTTGGAAAGATCCGAGGTCATGTAAGCCGCGTCCAGGTCTTTGGCGCGATCCAGGTGATTCTTCCCTGCCGGATAGCGGACGTCCCGGATGCCGACCTTGGCCGCCACTGTCTGCAGTTCGCAGTTTCCGTTGACCTCGCAGGTCAGGCAGTCGAGCGGGTGATCCGTGAGCACCAGCTCCACGATGTTGCGGCGCAGCCGGCGGACCTTTTTGGATTCCGTGAAAATGTGCATCCCGTCCGCGATCGGCGTGTGACAGCTCGCTACCACCCTGCGCGGGCCGTCCTCGGCCTGGGCGATTTCCACGGAGCACACCCGGCAGGCGCCATACGGCTCCAGCTGGGGCGCGTCGCAGAGGGTCGGCACCTGCCCCCGCCCGTGGTGCCGATCAATGAAATTGAGCAGCGTGTCTCCGCCCTCGTATTCGTGGGGGACACCGTCGATATACGCGATGCGCTCGGTCTTGGCTTGGATCATCTTCCCGGAGGTTTCAGTGTTTAGTGTTCAGGCCGGAGGGTTGCGCTTTATCCGGCCTGTGGCCGGCTCTGCGGTCTGTCTTCGCTAGCGCTACGCAATCTGGATCGCGCTCTGCGCTGGGCAGTGTCGCAACCGCCGCGGCGACGGCAAAGCGACGCCCTCCATGATCTATTCTTTACTCCTGGCAGTCGTGTCGCCCTCAAAATACGGTCTCAATTCCTCCTCAAAATATCGCAGAGCATTCTTAATCGGCAAGGGAACTCCGCCCCCTAAAGCACATAATGAGGTCACCTCCATCGTCTCCAGCAGATCGTAGATCAGCTCGGGATCGATCTTGAACCCCTCGTCCTCACGGGCCTTGGCGGCCAGTTCCTGCCCCCGGACCGAGCCCAGGCGACAGGGAAAACATTTCCCGCAGGACTCGTCCCCCGTGAACTGGAAGAGGTGCTCGATGTATTCGATCATCGGAAAAGTCTCCGGGATGCTCACGATCCCCGCGTGCCCCAGCAGGAAGCCCCCTTCCTTGAACGACTCGAAATCCAGGGTCAACGACTCGATCTTGTCGACCGGCACGATCCCGCCCAGCGGTCCCCCCACCTGGATGGCTTTGACCGGCACCTTGAATCCGCCGCCCATCTCGTAAATGATGTCTTTGAGCGGCGTCCCCATGGCCGCTTCGTAAAGGCCAGGCTTCACAAAATTGCCGTCCAACGACACCAGCTTCGGCCCCGTCGATTTCTCCGTGCCGATCTTCGCGAACGCCGCCCCGCTCATCGTCACGATGGCGTGCAAGTTGGCGAAGGTCTCGACATTGTTGACGATGGTCGGCTTGCGGAAGAGGCCTTCCACAGTCGGGAACGGCGGGCGCACTCGGACTTCCGGCCGCTGTCCTTCCAACGACGCCAATAGCGCGGTTTCTTCGCCGCAAATGTAAGCGCCCGCGCCTTTGACCACCTTGAGATCGAAATTGAAATCGCTCCCGAATATCCCTTTGCCCAAGATGCCCGCGTCTTTGAGCGCGTCTATCGCTTCTTCGATGATCGTAATCGAATCCGGATACTCGGCGCGGATGTAAAGGATCCCCACCTCTGCGCCCGCGAAAAACCCCGCCACGATCATGCCGAAGAGCACCGAGTGCGGCTGCACTTCCATGAGGTATTTGTCGATGTAGGCGCCGGGATCGCCTTCGTCGGCGTTGCAGACGATGAATTTCGGCGTGCCCTCGGCCTCGCGACAGCTCTGCCACTTGAAGCTCAGCGGAAACCCGGCCCCACCGCGCCCGCGCAGCTTGGAATCTTTCAACTCGCCGAGGAGGACGTCCGGCCCTTTCTCGATGACGTCCTTGAGGGCCGCGTAATACGGTTCGACCCCCGGGAATTCCCCCGTCAGGATCGGCGGCTCAATATTGGATCCCGTGGCGTAGACGTCCTCGGCACTGCCCTCGTCGTCCTTGAAAAGCTTGTCCAGATCACCCGATGACTTGCTGGAGTAATTCTTACCCTGGTATTGGAACGACCCGTTCTCGTGGCAGCGTCCCAGGCAGCAGATGTGGCCGATCTCTTCATCCGGAAAATGTTTCTGGAGGTCCTTTTTGAGCCCCTCCTGGGTGCCCGCACAGAGGCAGGCCGAGCCGTTGCACACGAAGACTTTTTTTCCTTCGTTTTCCTTTTTCAGGAAATCGTAGAACGACACCGCGCCCAGGACCGTGGCATCGCCGACGAGATAGTCCTTCGCCATCGCGTGGAGACCGTCGTTATCGACCGCCGTCCCCGTTTCCTCCGAGGATTCCACCATCCGTTCGAAGAGGTTCTTTTCGATTCCCTTGCGGAAAGAGAGGGCACTGACGTTTTTGGACATGGGAGAGCTGCGCGGCGGAGCCGCGCGTAAAAGGTGTGAAGGTGAAAGGTAAAAGGCAGGGGCCCCGAGGGAATTACGGGGATTCGGATATTAGGGGTGGTGCGAGGGTGGTGTCAGCCTTAATCTTACCCCGTTCCCCCGTGGATTCGAGGACTTTTGGGGGGCTCCGCAATGTGACGCAGGCATCCTTGCCTGTGATCCTCCGCATCATCCCATGCCCCTTTGTGTCATCCCGAGCCCCCTCGGTGTCATCCCGAGCCCCCTCCTGTCATCCCGAGCGTAGTCGAGGGATCTCACAAATCGGCGCCGGCCCAGCGAACGATTAAACGCTCGGCAACGACCCAGTTAATCGCCACGAAGGCAGGCAAGAGAACCCATTTGTTGTTTAGAGGGATCCCTCGACTCCGCTCGGGATGACAAAAAAAGCGAGAATTATATTCGGGCATCCACCTCCCACCTTCACACCTTCCCTCCTTTTATTTTTTACTGCGAAGCACCTACCTCCATCTCCCATCCCCCACCTTCCATCTTCGCCGGCACAGCCGGCTCAAAGATCATCGAGAGGGCTGCCCAGACTCCCGCGCATCGCTTTGACGACGTGGGTGTAAACTTCCGTGGTCCGGATATCCGCGTGCCCGAGCGCTTTCTGGATCGAGCGCAGGTCCACCCCTCGCAACAGCAGATGCGTGGCATAACTGTGACGCAGAGTGTGCGCCGTGATTTTCTTGTCGATCCCCGCCAGCGACGCCCCGCGCTGCAGGGCCCGGTTAATCGCCGCCTGGTGCAGGTGATGGCGACGCATCGTGCCCGGCGCTTCGGGGTCCATGGAGATTTTGCGCGAGGGAAAGACATAAAAGTATTTCCACTCGGTCGCCGCGTCGGGCCCGGCTTCTTGGGCCAGGGATTCCGGCAGCAGGTAGACGCCGCCGATGCCGTCCTCAATGTCTTTGGCGTGGATCATGCGGATCCGCTCGAGATGATCGCGTAAGGGCTCGCGCAGCGATTCCGGGAGTTCCAGGACCCGGTCTTTGCCGCCCCTGGGATCGGCGACAACCAGGGTGCGGGCGGCCAAGTCGAGATCCTTGACGCGGAGCCGCAGGCATTCCAGGGCACGAAGGCCGCAACCGTAGATGAGCCTGCAGGGCAATTGGACGTCGGGGTCCACCGACGCCAGGAGGGCGCGGGTTTCCTCCTGGGTGAGGACCACGGGGAGACGCGGCTTTTTCTTGGCGCGGACCGCCTCGACGTTCTCGAGGGCTTTCTCGAGGACCTCCGCGTAAAAGAGGGTGAGGGCGTTGCGCGCCTGGGCCTGGGTGGCGGGCGCCACGTCTTTGTCAGTGGCGAGGTGGGTGAGGAACGCTTCCACCTCCGGGACGCCCATCTCGACGGGGTGCCGGAGGTCATGGAATTGCACGAACTTCCGGTACCACCCCGTGTACGCCTCCACCGTGCGCGGCGCGTAATCCTTTTCACGTAAAACCTGGATAAACTGGTCTTCGAGTTTCATGGCGCGCATTTGGGAGTCGGCAGTCCGTAGTCTGAAGTCCGGCGTCCGGAGTCATGTGTGCAGATCCGCCGGGAGGATTCGGGCTACCGCCTCTCAACTACCGACTACGGACTCCTCTGTAATATGAAAGCAGCCCCCGATTTCCCATATAGGCATAAAACTCGAGCTAATTGCAATTATATTACGTATTAGAAGAAGGATCCCTTTCTGCATTTATCCCTCCTCCGTCGGCTCTGCAGTCTGCTTTCAGCATCTCATTGCGCGCTCCGCGCATACCAGTCCGATTTTGGATTTTCGATTGAGGAATGAGGATTTTCGATCCCCCGCCCCTTTCTGTCATCCTGAGCTTGTCGAAGGATCCCACTCTCCGCCCTGGGGGTCCGATTTCCAAAAAGATCGGGCGCGCCCCCTGCGCTCGAGCGTTGTCTGCCGGCCACGTGAGAAGGGTCGATGTCCCATCGCGTGACCGCGTTGAGACGCGGAACGCGACTCGCACGCGGCAACGTGGGACGCGCGTCCAGAACGGCCTCCCATCTTGACGGAGTTTATCTCGAGCGAATTCGAGAGGCTCAGGATGACACATGATGGAACCGCCACCAGCACATGCGCCCCGCCCCTCATCCGACGCCCCAAAGGGGCAGCCCCAAGATAGCCCAGGGCATCGCCCTGGGTCCCAAACGCAAACAATCCGCGGGGCCTGCTGCCCCCCTTCTCACGCCACCAACGTAAAATCGCAGATTCGTGATCCAGCCCCTCGACCCTCCCTTCGACTCCGCTCAGGGCAGGCGCCCCTCGCCCTCACCCCTCATCCGGCATCCAAAGCCCCAAAGGGGCGGCCTCATGATAGCCCAGGGCATCGCCCTGGGTTTGCAAGAGGGCAAAGAACCCGCGGGGCCCGCCGAATCGAAAACCGAAATAGTATATACTATAGTATAAAGTATAGTATGTACTATAGTACATACTATCCTCGGGCCTTGCAGCCGGCCTCACCGGTCCAGCGGACTGCGCACCCCCATCCCGGGCCTGTTCATGATGTGGGTGTAGATTTGGGTCGTCTCGACGCTCTTGTGCCCGAGCAGTTCCTGGACGGTCCGGATATCGGAACCTCGCTCCAGCAGATGGGTCGCAAACGAATGGCGCAGCGTGTGGCAGGTCACGCGGCGATGGATCCCCGCTCTGTCCGCGCCTCGCTTGATGGCCTTTTGAATGCCCACGGGATGCACATGGTGCCGACGCCAAATGCCGCTGCGGGGATCTTTGGATAGTTTTCGACCTGGAAACACCCAATGCCAGGGCCACGACTCCCCCGCCGCGGGC
>JAHEJT010000096.1 GCA_024638765.1 Verrucomicrobiales bacterium | reverse complement strand
CCAAACTCCTCCAATTATCGCAAATTCCGCCTTTACGCCCCCATTTCCCCCATGTAAATCTCGCCTCCCGTCCTGGAAGCAGGACCAGAATCCTCACCCCTAATCATCCAACACCATGACACCGTCCGAAGTAACCGCCCTCATCAAAGAAAAGGACATCAAGATCCTCGACTTCAAGTTCTGCGACATCCCCGGCACCTGGCAGCATTTCTCGACCTCCGTAACGGATTACAGCGAGGAAATCTTCGAAGCCGGACTCGGTTTCGACGGCTCCAGCGTCCGCGGCTGGAAGGAAATCCACGCCAGCGACATGCTCGTGATCCCGGATCCCACCACCGCCTGGGTGGATCCGTTCTATGAAGTCCCCACTCTCAGCCTGATGTGCTCCATCGAGGATCCCATCACTCGCGAACCCTATAACCGCGACCCGCGCGGCGTCGCCCAGCGGGCCGAAGCGTATCTCAAGAGCACCGGCGTCGCGGATGTCGCTTTCTTCGGACCCGAACCCGAGTTCTTCCTCTTCGATGACGTCCGCTACACTTACGAAGCCAACGTCGGCTTTCACAGCGTCGACAGTGTCGAAGGTATTTGGAACACCGATTCCATGGAGGACGGCAACAACCTCGGTTACAAGCTGCGACACAAGGGCGGGTATTTCCCCGTCCCACCGCATGACACCCTCCAGGACATCCGCTCGGAAATGGTCCTCGTCATGGAACTTCTCGGCATCCACGTGGAAGCCCAGCACCATGAAGTCGCCACCGCCGGGCAATGCGAAATCGATATGCGCTTTTCGCCGCTCCTCAAAATGGCCGACCAGGTCTGCATTTACAAATATGTCGTCCGTAACATCGCCAAGCGGCACGGCAAAAGCGCCACCTTCATGCCCAAACCTGTCTTCGATGACAACGGCTCCGGCATGCACACCCACCAGTCCCTCTGGAAAGGCGACAACACCCTCATGGCCGGCGACGGATACGCCGGCATGAGCGAGGTCGGCCTCCATTACATCGGCGGCATCCTCAAGCACGCCAGGGCCCTCATCGCCCTTTCGAATCCGACCACCAACAGTTACAAACGCCTGGTCCCCGGATTTGAAGCCCCGGTCAGTCTGGTCCACAGCGCCCGGAATCGTTCGGCCGCGGTCCGCATCCCCACCTACAGTCCCAGCCCCAAAGCCAAACGCATGGAGTTCCGCTCGCCCGACCCGACCTGCAACCCCTATATGGCTTTCTCCGCCATGCTCATGGCCGGTCTCGACGGAGTGCAGAACAAGATCGAACCCGGCGACCCCATGGACAAAGATCTTTACGATCTCGCGCCCGAAGAACTCGCCGACATCCCCCAGGCGCCCGGCTCCCTCGAAGAGGCCCTCTCCGCGCTGGAAGCGGATCACGAGTTCCTTCTTAAAGGCGATGTCTTCTCGCAAGACCTCATCGACAGCTTCATCGAGAACAAGCGCGCCGAGACGGACGAACTCCGCCTCCGCCCTCACCCCTACGAATTCTGCATGTATTACGATGTCTGATTCCCTCCCCTCCTGAACCCGACCCCCGCAAACGCCGCTCCGGGCCTGTCCCGCGAGCGGCGTTCTTCATTGTGACACAGGCGTCTCACCTGTGTTTCCAATAAGCACAGGCGGGACGCCTGTGTCACTATTCCCTCCCCCCGGTCCCCGATACCTGATACCCAATACCGATGGCGCAGCCATCCCCCTCGATCACCCTCCTGGACGCCGCCACCCTCGACCGTGGCGATCTCGACCTCGGTCAAATCGCCGCGCTCGGGGATTTCACGTCGCACCCCGTTACCGCGCCCGACCAGGTCGCCGGCCGCATTCGCGAAGCCGAGATTGTGCTCAGCAACAAGGTTGTCCTCGATCGCGAGATCATCTCTCAGGCGCCGCGACTCCAGTGCATCTGCGTCTGCGCCACCGGCGTCAATAACGTGGACCTCGACGCCGCCAAAGAGAAAGGAATCGTGGTCTGCAATGTCTCCGGCTATTCCACCCCCACCGTCACCCAGCACACTCTCTGTCTCCTCCTCAATCTCGCCACCAACATACACCGCTACGCCTCCGAAGCCGCCCTCTGGCCGCAAAGCAATATCTTCTGTCGCCTCAACTATCCCGTCGTCGAACTCGCTGGCAAAACCCTCGGCGTCGTCGGCGCCGGAAAAATCGGCAGCGCAGTCGGTGCCGCCGCAGCCTCCCTCGGCATGCGCATCCAGGTGCTCGGGCGCGAGGGCCATCTCGATCCCACTCCGGAGGGTTGGAAGAGGCTCCCGCGTGACGAGTTCTTCCGCACCAGCGATGCCGTTACCCTCCACTGCCCCCTGACACCTGACACCCGACACCTCATCAACTCCCAAACCCTCAATATCATGTCTGCCGGCTCGTTCTTGATCAACACTGGCAGAGGAGATCTCATTGATGAACCCGCCCTCGCCGATTCCCTCCGCCGGGGTCACCTCGGCGGCGCCGCCTTGGATGTCCTTTCGCAGGAGCCCCCACCACCCGATCATCCCCTCCTCGCCTCTGATATCCCCAATCTCATTCTCACGCCCCACTCGGCCTGGACCTCGCGCGAATCCCGGGAACGCCTCCTCGACGGTCTCCTCGCTAATATCACTTCCTTCCTCGCCGGATCCCCGTCGAACCGCGTCGTCTGACGCCTCTTACTCCCACTCGCGGCTCCCCGGGACGCGTCGCCCTACCTTTGTCCTCGGATGATTCGACCCCTATCCCGCCTCTCCCTCTGTGTCATCCCGAGCGGAGTCGAGGGATCTCCCTAATAACCTGGCAATGTTCTCGGGCCGAAAAGAGCGTATAACAGCCTGAGGTCACGAATGTATCCGATGTTTGCTCGATTTTTAGATCGTCCTGGAACAACCGCGAGATCCCTCGACTCCGCTCGGGATGACAAGCATTGCTCCGGAAGACTAGTCGTGGACGAGGGGGCGGATTATACCCTCAGCCCCCCTCCCCCAGAAAAAATCCGAATATTTTCTGCGGCCTCCCGTCCAAAAATTCGAATCCCGGCCTTTACGAAGGCCTCGAGCCATCCGAAGTTGTTGATAATCACGATGAAAACACTCTTTCTTACGCTCCTCGCCGCGGGCATGGCCCTCCTTAATTCCTCCTGCTATTACGCGGGTCCCAACCAGAAAGCAGGCGCGGTCACCGGGGCCCTCGTCGGCGCCGGCGCCGGCGGGATCATCGGAAACCAGAGCGGGCGGGGCCTCGAAGGCGCGGCCATCGGGGGCGCTCTCGGCGCCCTGGGAGGCGCCATTTTCGGGAGCGCTTACGATGACGTTTACTATCCTCAGGGCACCTATGCCGCTCCTGCTCCGGCACCCGCTGCTGCTGCCCCCGCTCCCGGCCCTCCCGTAGCGGCTTCACCCCCGTTGCCGCCACGCTATTACGGCACCTCGAACCTCTCCATCAACCTCGGCTATTACGGCGGCTCCCGCGGCCATCACGGCGGACATTACGGATTGGGATACAGCCGGCACTATCCTTACTCCCATTACCGGGGCTCCTATCACCGGGGCCACGGACGCCACCGGTCATACTGTTACTAATCGCACCGGCCCTGCGATTCGCTCGCGCCCTGCGAACCCGGAGATCCTTCGGCTCCTTAGTTCGATCCCGGATCCCGACCCGGGCCTGGCCCGCGCGCAAGCCAGGTGCTCCCACCTCCTCCCCGGGGCATAGAGATGGCTTTCCTCGCAATTGCGCCAGGCATTCCCCGCGCCTGGGAAAAATGCATCGCAACCCGAAAGGTTGCCCTGTAGGAAAAGATCGGACCCGGGCTCCGCAGGCTCCCGGAATGTCTCCGTGCTAACCCTCGCTTGCGATTCCGCCCTGACGCCTTACTATGTAGTGCTCCCGCTTTTCGTATGCGCCGGAATTTCGCCATCGTCAGCGGCCTCATCCTGTTGACATTCGCCGTCTTCAGCCGCACCCCCGGCCACGAGTTTATTCTCTGGGACGACGATAAGAACATTTACACTAACGAGTTTCTCAGCACCGAGACGCTTGAGGACGTCCCCCTTTTCTGGCAAGTCCCTTTCCAGGGACTCTACATTCCCGTTTCGTATACGGTCTGGGCCCTCATCGCCCGAATCTCGGATATGGTCATGCCCTCCTCCGCGGCGGAAGTCCCTGTCATCGATCCCACGTGGTTTCATCTGGGTAACATTTTATTGCACATCGCATCGACGCTGCTGCTGCTCATCCTGATATATCGTCTCCTCGGACGACGGGATCTCCTTGCCGCCGCCATGGGAGCCGCCCTCTTTGCCTTTCACCCCCTCCAGGTCGAGCCGGTCGCCTGGGCCACCGGCCTCAAGGATGTCCTCAGCACCTTGCTCGCCCTCATTTGTATCTTCCTCTACTTTCGGTCCACCGAGATGCTGCGGGACAAAAGACGTCGTGCCGCCCTGCTGCTGTATCTCGCCTCCTTCACGATCTTCGCCGTCGCCCTCCTCGCGAAACCCGCACTCGTTATCATTCCCCCCATCATCGCCCTTCTGGAACTCTTCCTCGTCCGCACGGAATGGCGTAATAGTGTGCTCCCACCAGACAATTACCTCTTTGTCGTCCTCGGCATCACTACAGTGGCAGCATTGCCTTGGATTTTCGCGCTGCGCGACCTCTGGGGCCCCTTCGTTGGCAGCGATTTCACCATTACTCTTCTTGGAAAGGCATTCGAAATCGGCACGCTCGCAGACCAAGGCGTCCGGGTCGTCACCGCCGTCGCCGCAATTTTTCTCCTCGTGATCGGTGCCGTCCACGCCCTTTCACTTAAGCTTCCTTCCTGCAAAGCTCTCTCAAATCCGAAGCTTTGCCTCTTCGGAATGGGCAGCATCGCCGGCCTCACCGCTCTCCTCTGGGTTCTCATCCGCTTTTCCGTCGGCCCCGCGACCTCCTTTTTTGCCCTTATTGCCACTTCCATCGTTCTCCTGATCTGGCAGTGGAAACCCGTCTCTGCCCGTCCCACCCTTCTCCTCGTTCCCTTTCTCGGATTGGCCGGCCTCGCCGTCTATAACACAATCCAGATCCAGGCCTCCGGTGATGTCATCTTCCCTCTGAAACCCGTGTCCATCTGGCTGCGACCTGTCGTTGCACTGGACGCCCTCACCTTTTACATCTCCAAGCTGTTCTATCCCTTCCGCCTCTGCGCTGAATACGGACGCAACCCCCAATACGCGCTCGAACTCGCCGCTAAGTATCCTTTTTGGATTCTCCCTCTCATCCTCGGCGCCCTCATCCTCATCGCTGGTCGTAAGCGAAAAATCTATCTCCTCGCATTCGGGATCGCACTTCTCTCCATATTCCCAGTCCTCGGCCTGCTCCACTTCGCTTTCCAAGGCCAGAGCACCGTCGCCGACCGCTACATGTACCTTCCCATGGTGGGGATCGGGCTCGCCCTGGCTACTTGGCTCACTTACACCGAAAACTCTCTGCCACGCATTGCCTTCGCGCTCATCCTCCCGGCCTTCGCAATCATCAGCCACCTCCAGACCCTTCACTGGAAGGACTCCGAAACCATCTTTACCCGCGGCATCGATGTGAATCCCCGTAGCGTCGCCGCCACTTACAATCTCGGCCTCGCCTCCTCCAATGCCGGCAAAGCGGATAAAGCTCTCCTCTATTACAAAAAGAGCATTGAACTGCATCCCAATTTTCCGAATCCCTACAACAACATCGGTTACCTCTACAACTTAAAGGGCGAGCATGAAGAAGCGGCGGAATACCTGCGCAAAGCAATCGAGGTCGACCCCACGGACGCCGGTGCATACAGCAACCTCGGGATTTCACTGGATCATCTGGGGAAACGAGAGGAAGCCCGGGAGATCTATCTCGCTGCCCTCAAACTGAGGCCACAGGCTCCCGACATCATGCTCAATCTCGCGGTGTGTTACCTCGGGCTCGAGGAATATCAACTGGCCATCGATTGGTTTAAGAAAGCAGCAGGCATGCGACCGGGATGGTTCCAACCGCAACTCGGCATGGGCGATGCCTATACAAAGTTAAAGCAGTATGAAAAAGCCATCCCGCCCTACTTGAATTATGTCCGCATCAAACCACTTGACCCCAGGGGTCACCAATCACTCGCCACGGCCTATGCGCACATCGGCCGATGGGAGGAATCCGTCGCAGCCATGCAGAAAGCAATCGAGCGAGGGCGCTCCTACTCCCAATTCACTCCTGCGCAAATCCAGGAAGCCGAAGCCATCCTCGAATCTTACAAGGCCCGCAAGCTTTACAAGCGTTCATCCTCCCCAGCTGCCGGTGCCCCAAATTAGGCGCCCCATGGAGGGCCTCTTGGCATCTCTCCCCCCATTTTCTCCAAGCGCTGCCCCTTGCTTCCACCCCGAACCGTGGTAATCTTTCTGTTAGGCGGTCTGGGCCAAACATGCGCAGGGATTATCTGTTCTCCATTCTTCTCGTTCTCCTTACCCTGTGCGTTTTCGCGAAAACCCTGGGGCACGGGTTCGTCCTCTGGGATGACGATATCAATATCTTCGCGAACCCCCGCCTCCAGAGCGATTCACCCAGCGGGCTGAGCAGTTTCTGGAAGGCGCCTTACACCGGTCTCTACATTCCCGTCACTTATTCCGCCTGGACCCTCCTCGCGCGTGTCTCCGAAAAAACTTCCTCCGGCGAACTCAACCTCGGAGAGATCGTGGATCCCCTTCTCTTCCACGCCGCCAATCTCTTGTTCCACCTCGCCTCCGTCCTCGTCGTCTTCGCACTCGTGTATCGGCTCCTGCCAAAACCGAATCTCGCCGCGGCCGCGCTCGGGGCCGCGCTCTTCGCGATCCACCCGCTCCAGGTGGAAGCCGTCGCCTGGGCAACCGGGCTCAAAGATCTACTCAGCACCTTTCTCGCGCTTCTCTCCGCCCTGCTTTACCTGCGCCACCGCCGGCAAGCCGACACTCCATCTCTCCTCCGCGCTCGCGACCCCAATCTTTACCTGCTTTCCATCGCTTGCTTTCTCCTCGCGCTCCTCGCGAAACCAGGCGTCGTCATCCTCCCCGCCTTGCTCGCGCTCATCGACATCGGCCTTCTCAATACCCCGGTAAAAAAATGCCTCCGTGCCCTCGTGCCTTTCGCTGCAATCGCCGTCGCGGCCGTGGCCCTCACCCTCGCAGTCCAGCAATCGGGAACCCTGGCTTTTCCTCCCGAGAAAATCGCGCTCTGGAAACGGCCCGTCGTCGCCCTCGACGCGCTCGCATTCTACATCACAAAGTTTTTCATCCCCTGGCAATTGGCTCCCGATTACGGCCGCACCCCGTCAATGGCGCTGGCCCTCAATAAGTGGATACCAGTCTGGCTGCTCCCCCTCCTCATCGCCTTCCTCATCTCGCGCGCTGGCGAATATCGCCGCTTCTATGCGGTCGCCCTGGGCCTGGCCCTCGTCGCCCTCGCCCCCGTGCTCGGCTTGCTCACCTTCGCCCATCAGGGCCTCTCCACTGTCGCCGACCGTTACTGTTACCTCCCCATGCTCGGGGCAGCGCTCGCCTTGGCCGGCTGGCTCTCTCTTACCCCCGTCCGCTGGCCCCGCACCCTCGCTGCGGGCTTGGCGATCGTGCTTGCTCTCGTCAGTTTCAAGCAGGTTTCCCACTGGAAAAACTCGGCCTCGCTCTTCACCCGCACCCTCGAAATCAATCCCGCCAGCGTCATCGCACATTACAACCTCGGGATTCTCGCCTCCCATCAGGATCGCCCCCGCGACGCCATCCATCATTACCGCGAAGCAATCGCACTTAAACCGGAGTTTCCCTTCCCCTACTCGAACCTCGGACTCGTCCTCAACCGCGAGAAACAACATGCGCTCGCCATTCCCGTGCTGGAAGAAGCTCTCCGCTTGAGCCCCGACGATCCCGTCCCCCACGGAAACCTCGCTCTTGCTTACGCCAGCCTTCAACGATTTCCTGAAGCCTGCACCCATTACCTCCGCGCCGCCGAACTACAACCGGGGAATCCAAAGGCCATGATCGACCTCGGGTACGCGCTCGCCAACGACAATCAATTCGATGCCGCCGCCGAGTGGCTGGAGAAGTCCGCACACCTCGACCCCCGCCTCACACTCGCGCACAGCGGCCTCGGAAAGATCTATCTTCAGCAGCACCAATTCGAAAAAGCTGCCGCCGCCCTCGAAACTCTCGTCGCCCTCCAATCCAGCGATCCCTGGGCGCACAAGTTGCTCGCAGACGCGTACGAAGGGCACGGCGCATACGACCGGGCCCGCGACGTTTCATCGCGCGCCCTCGCCCTCGCCAGGGCCACCCCCGGTTACCCCGCGGACCTGACCCAGCGCATACAGACCAATCATCTCCGCTACTACGCGACCCCCGAAGACGCGTCTTCAGACTCGTTCTGAATCCCGATAGCATCGGGAAAGCTATCCTCCGCACCGGCGCACCACCCGGCATCCCGCATCCGGAAAGGTCAACGCCCGCTCTGCCAAGGCACCGCCCCGCCGCGCTGGATCTGCACCCGCATCACCGCCGAGAGCTCACTGAACTTGGCCTTGTTCTTCGTCGCGAGATCCCTCTCCTCCAGGGGATCGTTCTCCAGGTGGTACATCTCCCAGGGCTCCATCGGAGAATTCTTCACCAGCTTCCACGGCCCGCGCCGCATCGCCCAGGTGCTCTCCCCCTGGTAGCGCAGATTCCCCTCCCGCCGCGTCCAGAAGAGATCGCGATCAAAGGCCTCTTGGCGTCCCGTCTTCAACAACTCCAAAAACGATCGACCCTCCATCGCTTGCTCCACCTCGACACCCGCCGCCTCCGCCGCGGTCGCATAGATATCCATCGTCATCGCCACAAAATCCGTCCGCGCCCCCGCCTCGATGACCCCCGGCCACACCGCACAGGCCGGCACCTTGATACCGCCCTCGTACATATCCTGTTTCCCCCCGCGCAGGTTCCCGCAATTCGCCCCCACGCTCAGCTGCCCCCCGTTGTCCGAAACAAAAAACACCAGGGTGTTGTCCGCCTGCCCATAGGCATGCAAGGCGTCCATCACCTTCCCGATCCGGTCGTCGAGATGCTCGATCAAGGCCACCAGTTTTGCTCGTTTCGGATCAATCCCGGGTTCTCGCGCGAGCACCTTTCGGGTCCATGACTCCGGCGGCTGAATCGGGGTGTGCGGTGCATTGTAGGCCAGGTAAAGAAACCACGGCTCCTCCTTCACCGATCGATCCAGGAGGTACCCCTTCGCCCAGGTTGCGAAGAGATCCGTCGCATGCGCCTCCGGATGCACGTCCTCCTCGTTGAGCTTCATGTAGTGATTCCCGTGCCGCAGGTGGGTGTAATAGTCATCCATCATGTCCCCGAGAAAGCCGTGGAAAAAATCGAACCCCCGCGCCCTCGGCCAATTCTCCTCATCCAGGCCGAGGTGCCACTTCCCCACGATCGCCGAGTGGTACCCCGCCGGTTTCAGCACCTCCGGCAACAACACTGCATCCTGCGCGAGGTACCCCCAGTTGTTCTCCGCATGCGTCCGCACCACCCCCGGCACCCCCACCAGTTCCTGGTACCGCCCTGAAAGCAACGCCGCCCGCGTCGGCGAACATACCGGGCAATTCGCATAAAAGTTGTCAAACCGCATCCCAGACGCCATCAGCGCATCGATCCGCGGCGACTTCAAATCCGTCGCGCCATACGAAGACAAATCCCCGTACCCGAGATCGTCCACGATGATCACCAGGATGTTGGGCTTGTCCGCCCCTGCAACAGATCCGGCAACGCAAAGCACAGCCAAAACAAATGAGCACAGAAAATTCTTCATTATCACTCACTAAACACGCACGCCCTGCCGGTGGCCAGCCCTTATCCAAGAGGGTGCCCAAAGCCTTTTCCTTGAATACGTCCCATGGGACCTATAGGACCTATCCGTCCTAGTCTTCAGCGCGGACTCTCCCCGCACTCCCATGATCACCGATCCCGCCGACCTCAAACCCGACACCCCCTGGCGCGACACCATCTGGGCGCACACCCCCGAATCCACCCTCACAGACCACACCACCGAATCCCGCCTCTGCGTCGCCAACCTCCTCCCCTTCGCGAACAGCCAACCCGATTGGACCGGATTCGAAAACAGCATCCGCTGGATGCTCGACTCCGCCAACCACTACCACACCGACATCGCCTTCGTCCTCAACGCCGATACCGGCTACATCTTCAACCTCGACCCCCCTCTCTACCGCGAGGTCATCACCCGCTTCCGGGAAAACTTCCCCGAGCCGCGCATCATCTGCGGCACGACCGCCGTCGACGACTCTTACCTCCCACACCTCGAGATCGCCCAGTCCTTCGACAACGTCGAAGTCATGCTCATGACCTCGCAACAGCTCGAAGCTCTTTCTCCCGAAGCCCGCCGCGACGCCTACTTCGAAATTCTCGAACACGTCACCGTCCCCGCCATCGTCCACGCCCTCGAACCCGCCTTCGTCCCCTGGGCCACACCCTTCGGTCCCTGGTTCCTCCACGAACTCGCCAACCACCCCAAGGTCACAGGCGGAAAAATCTCCACCCTCGACGAACCGCACTTCCTTTACTGGGCCGCCATGTGCCGCGATCTCAATCTGCCTTTCGCACCCCATTGCGGCGACGACTACGGCATCGCCACCGCGATCAAACTCGGGCTCCCGCTCCTCATCGGTGCCGGCGTCTCCGCCTGCCCCCTCATCTGCGCCGCGAAAAACCTCTGGCTCGAGAAAAACTTCGATCCCCGCGTCTACAAACTCTTCGAAGCCCTCCAATCCCTCGAAGACGCCGTCTTCCGCCTCGACGAAAACAACAGCGCCACCGCTTACAAACACAGCACCGCCGTCTGCCTCAAACTCCTCGGCCTCATCGAAAGCGACGAAGTCCACCCCGATTGCGCCGATCGCCGGCCGGCCGGGGAGGAAGCGCGGATGCGCGAAGCACTCGCTAGGCCACTGCGGCTGGCGGAGAGGCTCGATATCCCGCACTTCAAGCTGGCGCCGCAGTGAAATCCGAATTCCGAAATACCCAAACACCCAATGAATGACGAATTCCAAATGTCGAAAGCAGAATCTCATGGCATCGCACTGTCCTCTCGTGCTTTGAGCTTCCTGTTTCTTTCGTCATTGGGTATTTCGTCATTCGACATTTAGCGATGCCCCATCTTCGCCACCTCGCCGTCCACACCGCCACCACCAAGCCGCTTTCACTCGCGGAATGTGCGGATCTCTACCCCGCGGCGGGCGTCGGCGGCATAACCGTGTGGCGTGATGCCCTCGAAGAAACGGATCCCGCGACCGCCGGCCGCCAACTCCGCGAGGCCGGACTCGAAGTCGTCTCCCTCTGCCGCGGCGGTTTCTTCCCCGCGCCCGCGGAATCGGAGCGCCGCGCCGCCATCGACGACAACCGCCGGACCATCGACGAAGCCGCCGCCCTTGGCGCCCCCGTGCTCGTCCTCGTCTGCGGCGCCGTCCCCGGTCAACCCCTCTCCGAATCCCGCCAACAAATCACCGATGGCATCGCCGCCATCCTCCCGCACGCCGAGGCCAACGACGTCAAACTCGCCATCGAACCGTTGCATCCCATGTACGCCGACGATCGCTCCGCCATCAACACCATGGCCCAGGCCAACGAAATCTGCGACCAACTCAATTCACCGCTCCTCGGCATCGCCGCCGACGTCTACCACGTCTGGTGGGATCCCGACCTCGAAACCCAGATCAAGTACGCGGGCGAGAACGGCTACCTCTTCGCCTTCCACATCTGCGACTGGCTGACCCCCACCAATCACCTCCTCACCGACCGCGGCCTCATGGGCGAAGGCTGTATCGACATCAAAAAAATCCGCTCCTGGGTCGAAGCCGCAGGTTTCCAAGGCTTCCACGAAGTCGAAATCTTCTCCGAACTCTGGTGGGCCACCGATCAGCGGGAGTATCTCGAAGCAATCGTGCAAGCGTACAAAGAACACTGTTAGGTGAATTGACGCCGAGTATTGCATTGATGGATTGCTGGAATATTGAAAAACAGAGATCAGCGCCATGAAATGAAACCAACACGCCATAGAGTGAGACAGACGCACCTCCCGCCGGTCAAAGCAGGATAGGCATCCTGCCTGTCCCCTCAAAAACCACAGGCGGGACGCCTGTCTCACTATCCCGGATCCACCACTCCACCACCCGACACCCGACACCCACTTCACCATGAGCGAAGCGAACATCGGCATTATCCTCAACGGCGTCACCGGTCGCATGGGCACGAACCAGCACCTCATCCGCTCCATCCTCGCCATCCGCGACCAGGGCGGTGTCACACTCTCTAATGGCGACACCATCCAGGTCGATCCCATCCTCACCGGGCGCAGCGAACACAAACTCAAAGCCCTCGCCGAAAAGCGCGACGTCGCGCGCTGGACCACCGATCTCGACGCCGCGCTCGCCGATCCCCACAACCGAATCTTCTTCGACGCCTCCTCCACCCTCCACCGCGCCCGCTTCGTCGAAATGGCCGCCAAAGCGGGCGCCAGACGCGTAGCGCCTGGCAAATCCGGCTCCAGCGCCCCGCTGGCCATCTACTGCGAAAAACCCACCGCCGTCCAAACCGCCGAGGCCCTCCGCCTCGCCAACGTCTGCCGCGATGCCGGCGTCAAAAACGGCGTGGTCCAGGACAAGCTCTGGCTCCCGGGCTTGCTCAAAGTCCAGAAACTGATCGACGACGGCTTCTTCGGCAAAATCCTCTCGGTCCGTGGCGAGTTCGGATACTGGGTCTTCACCGGGCACGATCCCGATCACCCCGCCCAACGCCCCTCCTGGAATTATCGCGAGGAAGACGGCGGCGGCATCATCATCGACATGCTCTGCCACTGGCGTTACGTCCTCGACAACCTCTTCGGTCCCGTGAAGAGCGTCTCCTGCCTCGGCGCGACGCACATCCCCGAACGCGTCGACGAAAACGGCAGCCCCTACGCCTGCACCTCCGACGATTCCTGTTACGCCACCTTCGAGCTCGAAAACGGGGTCGTCTGCCAGTTCAACAGCTCCTGGGACGTCCGCGTCCGCCGCGACGATCTCTTCACCATGCAGATCGACGGCTCCAAAGGCTCCGCCGTCGCCACCCTCCGCGAGTGCCGCATCCAGTCCATAGAAGACACACCCACCCCCATCTGGAATCCCGACATCGCCCAGCCCATCGACTTCTACGAGAACTGGAAACTCGTCGACGATGGCATCGACTACGACAACGCCTTCAAAGTCCAGTGGGAGAAGTTCATCAGGCACGTCGTTGCCGACGCGCCCTTTCGCTGGGATCTCGTGGAAGGCGCCAAAGGCGTCCAACTCGCCGAAGCCGGCCTCGAATCCTGGCGTCAACGCAAATGGATCGATCTCCCGCCCCTCTAGATCCACGGCCTCTACCCCTCTACCCCTATAACCCTCTACCCCTCTACCCCTCTACTCTCCTGATCCTCGCGTTGTGACTTGGAAAGCCATCACTGGGATCACTCCCCCCGGTCACGCCCCTCTCGCCGTGTAACAAAAATTAGGACATATGTCCCAATTTTTGTTACACCTGACATCACCCGGAATTCTTTCGAATTTTTCTAAAAGACCCGCACCCATCCCTTCATCCCTCCATACCTCCATCCCTCGCTCGGACCCCCGCGTGGCGACTCGGAGAATCTCCGTCGGCTCACCCCCTCCGCGTAACATAATTTGGGTCATTTGTCTTAAATTATGTTACGCCCAAAACCCGGGTCTCCACGCAAATTCTGAAAGAGTGCCCCCGCTTTTCACGTCTAATGGGTTACCCAGAAAACACTCGCCCACCTTCCGGGCCTCCGGATACGCTAATCCTCCCATGAACACCCCAAGATACGCCGCCGTTGCCACCCTGCTCCACCTCATCTGGGTAATCTGCCTCCTCTGCGGTTCCCTTCCTATCCTCCGCCCCGCCGCGGCGCAGCAGGGTCAAGCGGGAAAGGCCAGTCCGGCTCGGACCCTGCCGAACGTCCTTTGGATCACTTCCGAGGACAACGGACCCCATCTCGGTTGTTACGGCGACACTTACGCCAAGACCCCCCACCTCGATGCGCTCGCCGCCAAGGGGATGCTCTACACGCACGCCAGTTCGAACGCGCCCGTCTGTGCCCCCGCCCGCACCACCATCATTGCCGGTATTTACCCGCCTGCCACCGGCGGCCAGCACATGCGCAGCAACACGATCCTCCCTGCGAACTTCAAGATGTACCCGCAATACCTCCGCGAGAAAGGCTATTACTGCACCAACAATTCCAAGGAAGATTACAACCTGCAGAAACCCGACGGCGTCTGGGACGAGTCCAGCGGCAAAGGTCACTGGAAAAACCGCAAGGAAGGCCAGCCGTTCTTCGCCATCTTCAATCACACCATCAGTCACGAATCCAAAATCCGGAATGATATTGATCCCAAAGACCGCATCCACGATCCCGCCGGTGTCCGTGTCCCCGCCTATCACCCCGACACTCCCGAGGTGCGCAAGGATTGGGCCCAGTATTACGACCGCATCACCATGATGGACACGGAGGTCGGCCAGGACCTCGAAGAACTCGAGGAGGCCGGCGTCGCGGAGGACACCATCATCTTCTATTACGGCGACCACGGATCCGGCATGCCGCGCTCGAAACGCTGGCCTTACTTCTCCGGACTCAATGTCCCGCTGATCGTCTATTTCCCCGAAAAATGGAAACACCTCGCGCCGAAGGATTACCAAGTCGGCGGCAGGAGCGGACGTCTCGTCGGGTTTATCGACCTGGCCCCGACCCTCCTCAGCATCGCCGGCATCAAGGCGCCGCCGGAATTCCAGGGCCACGCTTTTGCCGGCAAACACCAGGCCAAACCGCAGCCTTTCTCCTTCGGTTTCCGCGGCCGTATGGACGAACGCTACGACATGGTCCGCTCAGTCCTCGACGGACGCTATCTCTACATCCGCAATTACATGCCTCACAAGATCTACGGGCAATACATCCAGTACATGTTCCAGACCCCGACCACCCAGGTCTGGCACGATCTCTATCACGCGGGCAAACTCAACGCGGCCCAATCCCATTTCTGGGAGACCAAGCCCGCCGAAGAACTTTACGACCTGGAGAACGATCCCGACGAAGTCCACAATCTCGCCGGCGATCCCAAGCAATCCATGGTCCTCCGGCGCATGCGCAAGGCACAGGAGGACTGGGCCGTCCGCATTCGCGACCTCGGCTATTTACCCGAGGGCGAGATCCATGCCCGCGCCGGCGGCGAGGCGCCTTACGATATGGGGCATGATCCAAAAAAGTATCCTCTCGAAACCATCATGCACGCCGCCGGCCTGGCGACCTCCATGGACAGTGTCCACAACGCCGAACTCATCCAACTGCTGACGCACGAAGATAGCGCCGTCCGTTACTGGGCGGCCATCGGATTCGTCATGCGCGGTGAGAAAGCCGTCACAGCTGCCGCCAAACCTCTGCGCAAAGCCCTCAAGGATGCGTCACCCTACGTCAAGATCGCCGCCGCCGAGGCCTTGGGACGTTACGGCAACGCGCAGGATATCAAGAAAGCGCTCGCCGTATTGTTGCCCGCCGCCCACGCCGAGCACAACAACGTCTTCGTGTCCATGGCCGCCATGAACGCGCTCGATTCCATGGATGACCGCGCCGCTTCGGCTGTCGAGAAAATCAAGTTGCTTCCCACTGCACACCCCGACAATCCGGCCCGCATGGGCGCTTACCTCGGCAATCTCAAGACCAAGATGCTCGCGGATCTCGGTGTAGATGCCCCGCAGCAACGAAAAAAAGAGCGGAAGAAGAAATAGGCCGCCTTCCTCCAAAGCCCCAACGGGGCGCCTGACGCAATACCATTATCCCTGAGGGTTCCCGCCAACGAGGGTAGGTCGATGCGTCCCGAGAGTATCCGAGAACCACCCATCGCTTGTCATCCCGAGCGAAGTCGAGGGATCTCCCTCCAAACCGAGCGCTTACTCCCGCCGCAATATCGGCCCACACTCGCAATACTTACGGCGTGCTCCGCGCACTTCGAACCCTAATGGAGACTAGAGAGATCCCTCGACTCCGCTCGGGATGACACCCGTCGAACTGCAACCGGAGGTTCGCCCGGATGCGTTCCTCCCAAGCCCCAAGTGGGCGACCCCATGCCAGCCCAGGGCAGGGCAGCGCCTTGGGTTACAATGCCGACGATCCCGCGGGGCCTGCCCATCCCCGCCCGTCTCCCTATTGACTATTAGCCATGAACCATTAACGGCGGCGAAGCCGCCTCCCCCTCACATCTCCTTCTCGACCGCATCCCCCGTTTCCTCCCCCGCCTCCGTCAGTTCCTTCTCCGCGAGCCGCTCCCCGTAGTGGTTGATCACCTCCACGTTCGCAAGGCGTTCCTCCAGGTCTTTCACCTTCTGGCGCAGCGCCTCCACTTCGCGTTCATCGGTCCGGTCCGCCGCGCCCCGGCCGCTCGCCAGGACCCAGACGGTCGCGAACACCGCAAGCGCCACCACCAGGAACGGAATGCTCGCGGACTTTAATACCGCACCCAGGGCAAAACACAGCCCCACCACGACGACAGCCGCCGCCCAGATCGACACTAATGTCGTCGACCGGGTATCGCGGTCTTTTACGGGGTTTCCGTGAGTCTCGTGTCGTGAATCCATCGTATCGCTCCCTTCTTTATATTATTTACCACTTCACGGACACCGGGGGAATTACAATTCCCGGCCCCTTTTATAACGCCCGAAAATCCCCGTAACGGTTCACGCTTTCCTTGCTCGCCAACGTCGTCCAAGATGTGCGTGTCTTCGCGAATCACGTGCCCCGAACCACGCACAACGTGCGCATGCGCCCGCTCTTGTTCCTAGACGCTATCCCAATATAAATACTCTCGATGATTTATTCACGTTCATCACCTTCAATACCCCGTTTTTTCAATCCCCTCTCCCCTGGGGAGAGGGTTAGGGTGAGGGAAACCTGTTTTTCGGGATCTCTTCTAATACTCTGTTTTACTCTCTGCGCTTGCTCGAAGGAATCCGCGCCTTCGACCGGCGACGCTACCGTGGCCACCGAAACCCACACCGCGCAACCCCGGGATCCGGCCGCACGCGGATCCGCCAATCAGGCTGCGCCCCAAGCAGAGTCACCCGCGGAATCCACCACCCATCTCCACGAGGATTCACCCGCCCGCAAGTGGATCGACGCCCCGGCACCGGCCGGCGCCGGAGGCGCCTGGGTCGATCGTTACCGGGCCGCCGCCACCGATGCGGAACGACTCGAAGTCATGGGCGAAAAACAATCCAGCGGCCCGGAGAACCTCGCGCCCCTGCTCCAGCGCGCCCTGCTCCATCCCGCGGAAGATTTTCGCGTCGAAGCCGTGCAGATGTCGCCGATCCTCGTGGACGGCGAGGCCGTCGAGATCCTGGTGGCCGCGACTTACGATGAGTCCTCGGAAGTGCGAGCCTATGCGCTGGAAGCGGCCCTGGAATTGCCCGCGGGAGATGCGGTGGCGATATTGCGGGAAGGACTGCGGAATCCACTCGCGGACGTCAAGCAGCAGAGCCTCCGCGAACTGGAGCGCGCCTCTAGCAAGCCGGCGTTCGAGGCCATGCTCGAAGGCCTGCGCGATCCCGACCCCGCCTTCCGCGCCCAGGTGCTCCGGGAATTGAAGCCCTTCGTCCTCCAGCAGACCGATGCCATGCCCTTCGACGATTACACCCGCGCCCAGGTTTGGTGGCAGCGCCACCAGGGGGAATACGACGAGCACATGACGCACGTGGAGCCCTGATCCCGTCAGCAACCCCACGAACGGGAGCCGGATCGCGCCGCTCGCGTAGTAACCCGTCCCACTCACAAGCGGCGCCCCCACACACGCATCGGTCGCCGCTTCCGGGTGAATACTGGGGACAGAGGCAAACCCGGCTCGGAAGGGAATCCTTCGGGAGAAAGCCCTCCCTGCGCAGATTTTGGCCGGGTTGGATCATAATTAGGTTTGCTTAATTGCTTAATTTTCCTTAATAACGAGCGTGGCGCGTGCCCTGGCCCTTCGCAGGCTGGTCGAAAACGCCGATTTCTTTGATTCTCGAAATAAGACGACCATGAAGCTGCCCATCAGCTTGGGAGAAATGCTTGCCCTTCCAGCATCTTCAACGCGGGCGCGCGGGGCTTTGAGAAGGCGGCGCGACCATCATGCGGCGCAGCGTGGTTTACTCCTTCCCCGCCATTCCCTGGATGCTGCAGTTGACACGTGAAAACAGCTGATCCCGACCCGCCAGAATTACGTCGACTCCATTCCAACTTATTCCTTATGAAAAAATCCATCCTTCACCAGTTGGGCAGTTTGCTCCTCACCCCCATTCGGCGGGCACCCAAAACCATCACCGCTTCGGCGGTTAATTCCAGGGCGGGCGCCCTGCCGATTGCCGCTGCGGTGCTGCTGGCCTGCGGTAGCCAATCCGCGCTCGCTGGCAGTTACGTGAATGATTTTTCCGCCGGTGGCGGAGCCGCGACCATCACCGGTAATACATTTTTCAGCGGGGGAGAACTGTGGCTGACTAACGCCACGAGCGGCCAATACGGCAGAATGCTTGTCAATGACCTCGATCCCGGCGTTGCCATTTCGGGATTCACCGCCACTTTCGACCTCACCATTACGGGAGGAGCATCGAATCCTGATGCAGACGGTTTCAGTTTCAATTTCGGGAATCCAGCAACTTATCCGCCTGCTTACTATAACTATGAGGTCGGCGCTGGCACGGGATTGCAGTTCTGC
>JAHEJT010000265.1 GCA_024638765.1 Verrucomicrobiales bacterium | reverse complement strand
GTAGAGTCGGACTGCGAGATCCAGCTGGGCGCGGGTGATGGGTTCGCCATTGACGCGGGCCACCCACTTTTCCCGGAGGGGGGTGTCATCGGCGCCGCGGGCGCGATCGATGCGGCGGCGGAGCGGGCCGTCGAGCAGGTAAAGGTCGCAGATGAGGTAAGAGAGGACGAGGCAGTAGACGATGACTCGCCAGGGAAATCCCTTGAGCTGGGATCGGTTGGGGTGGTGTCTCAAGCGAGGGCGGAGTTGGTCTTGGGAGAGTCCTCGAGCGAGTCGGTATCGCGCAGACCGAGATTTCCGTAAATCTGGCGGGTGGCCTTGGATTTATTGAGGGTGTAAAAGTGCAGTCCCCGGACGCCGTGTTCGAGGAGATCGGCGCATTGCTCGGTGGCATAATGAATGCCGACGCGTTCCACGGCCTCTTTGTCGTCTCCGCAGCGGGCGATGGCCCGCAGGAGTTTGGCGGGAAACCGCGCCCCGGCGGCGAGTTCCGCCATGCGTTTCATTCCGGCCGCCGAGGTGATGGGCATAATGCCGGCGATGATGGGGACGTGAATGCCGGCGAGTTCGCAACGGTCGCGGAAGTCGAGGAAGTCGTGGTTGCTGAAAAAAAGCTGGGTGCAAATGTAATCGGCGCCCTCATCGACCTTGGCCTTGAGGTAATCCATTTCCTGAAGGCGATTCGGGGTCGTGGGATGACCCTCGGGGAATCCGGCGACGCCGATGCCGAAGCCGCGTTTATCGGGGTGGGCTCCGGATTCGTTGAATTTCCGGATGAAGCGCACGAGATCGGCGGCCTGCTGGAAGGCGTCGTCCGCTTTCTTGTAATTCTTGAGGTCCCGAGGTGGATCGCCGCCGAGGGCGAGAATATTGGAGACACCGTGCTCGGCGTAGCGGGCGAGGATTTCTTCGATATCTTTTTCCTGGTGGCAGACGCAGGTGAGGTGGGGGACGGGGACGAGGCTGGTATTATCCTTGATGCGGACGACGAGGTCGTGCGTGAGTTCGCGGGTGGAACCGCCCGCCCCGTAAGTGACGCTGACGAAGGAAGGTTTAAAGGACTCCAGTTCGGTGATGGTCTCGTAGAGACTCTCCGATGCTTCCTTGGTTTTCGGAGGAAAAAACTCGAAAGAGATTGTGGTTGGGTGGCGGCTGAGAATGTCCAGGATATGCATGTTTACAAGAGGTCATGCCGCGGGAAGAGGATCGCAGAAGAGCTGCGGCGATGAATTGACAATGTATTTCAAGAAAAAAAGCGCGAGAAAAAAAATTAATTCGCAGTGCCGGCATTGACACCATTATGCATCTCGTTAAGCTTTGGTAGAGATTGTTCTGACCCAACAATTAACTCGATATGTCAACCCTTTCAACCCCTATGAAAACGGACGGAATATCGTCCCACGGTTGTCGCCCGGTGTCTCCTGTCGTCAGGCTTCTGCGGCTGACGGAACAAGCTCTGATCTTCGAATCCCGACGTCGGTTTGACGTTGGGATTTTTATTGATCTGGGATTGCATCATCCGGGCGGCCATTCCCATCACCAGCGGGAAGCCTCCCCGTCTTTCTTGAGCCTCGAGGGGTATGTCGTCGATTGTCAGACGATGTTGAATGGCGATTCGGAGTCATATTACCAAGTGACCGTGTTATTCAGCAACCTGGACGCGGAGGATCGTTGCAAGCTCCAGGGGCTCGCGGGGAAGGTGCACCAGGAGACTGAGGCCGAGTCTTCCCAGCGGGGTCACAGCGTTTCCGATCAGCTGGCGGATGCGCTGGGGTTGAATTGAACTTCTCTTAAGGTTCGGGGTTCAGGGTTTCCCGACAAGCCGGAACTTCGGCTACCCTCAGCTTCGATTCGCTGAGCAAGGTTCACGGTTGTAGCGAAAGGTGTGTGCGTCACGCTCTGCGGCGGATCTTCAGTAGTCCTGAATCTTTTGCAGAATCGAAAATCTTGGTAACGGAGAGAGATCCCTCGACTTCGCTCGGGATGACACCGTGAGGGTGGGGCTGGTCTTTTGAGAGCTCAGCGGACCTCAGCGGACCTCGACGGTGGCGCCGGGTCTGACGAGGTAACTGAGGCGGATGGCGTCCCAGTTCGCGAGGCGGATGCAGCCGGCGCTTTGGGAGCGTCCGATGGTTTCAGGACTGCTGGTTCCATGAAGTCCGATGCCCGACTTGTCGAGGCCGGCCCAAAAGATTCCCACCGGACTGTTGGGTCCGGGGGGAAGCTTGTAAAATTCATCCCCGCGGATGCCTTCCTCGAGCATCTGTTTGTCATAACGGAACACCGGCGTGGTCACCATGACCTTGATCTTCCAGGTGCCGTAAGGAATGTATTGCTCTTTCCCCGGCGTGATGGGGAAGCTGGCGATCAATCTCCGGTTCTGGGTGATCACGGCAAGGCGTTCACCAGTATCCACGATGACATAGCGCCGGCTCAGATGCGGTGAAGCGGGGAATTCGCGGTTGAGCTCGATGGCCTCGATTCGGAAGGGCTCGACGTTGGGAACCACGACCGTGTCCCCGGCTGCGAGGCGCTTCAGGTCTCGCCCGGGGTTAACGCGCGCCAGGAATTTCTCGTCCGTGTGGAATCGCTCCGCCACGAATTCCGCGATGGACCGGTAATACATGTAATCCGATTCGGCCTGTTCGGGGGGCGCAAACGCGAGTTCCCCGACGAACTTGGCGTCCTCGGGCCGGACCGTATAGACCCGGTAAATCTGGCGCACCGAGCGGCCCGATTCCTTGAGCAGCCGATACCAGTTTCCGGCTTCGATCCCGTGGCGCAGATTGTAATTCGCGACGGCTTTCCGGGTGAATTCACCGAGCTGCCCGTCGATTTTTCCGGGCCCGAGGTGTTGTGCATCCAGGTAAATCTGGATTTGGACGATGGTTTGCGTGTCGCCGCGATCGGGCTCGGGGGCGGTGCGATTGAACCACTTGAATCCGGAAGCGGCGAACGCGAGGGGCAGGAGAAGCGCGAGGGCGCCGAGGCGCCGCCGGCAGGACGGCGAGGCGGCATGATCCTGGTCAGAAAGAGGAGCGGCAGGCATTTCGGCGACTGGGCTTCGGCTCTTTACGCCGGTTCACCCAGTCCGAAGGCATCATGCACCGCCTGGGCGGCTTTTTCAACCGAGGATTCATCGATGATGACCGCGGTCTTTATTTCCGAGGTCGAAATCATCTGGATATTCACACCGACTGCCGCGAGGGCTTCGAACATTTTCGAGGCCACCCCGGAATGAGAGCGCATTCCGATTCCGACGGCGCTGAGCTTGGCGATGCCGTCCCGCGATTCCATGAGGACGCCGGCCCCGACCTCGGCGAGGATGGGATCCAGAATTTCTCCGGCCTTGGGAAGGTCGCTTGCGTTCAAGGTGAAAGAAATATCGGTTTTCCCCGTCTTGGAGACGTTCTGGACGATGATATCGATGATGAGGCCGGCGTCGGCGATGGCGGTGAAGATTCGGGAAGCGACCCCCGGTTCATCCGGGACTCCCTCGATGGTGACTTTCGCCTGGTTGCGCTCCACGCTGACGCCGCGGATGACCACGGATTCCATGCCTACGGTTTCTTCTTTCACGATGGTTCCTGGGTTTTGGTTGAGACTGCTGCGGACTTCGAAAACGACTCCGAATTTTTTTGCGAACTCGACGGACCGGGACTGCATGACTTTGGATCCCGAGCTGGCCATTTCCAGCATTTCGTCATAACTGATCTCGTCGATTTTCCGGGCGTTGGGGACGATGCGAGGATCGCACGTATAGACGCCGTCGACGTCGGTGAGGATCTGGCAGAGATCGGCGCCGACGGCAGAGGCGATGGCGATGGCGCTGAGGTCCGAGCCGCCGCGACCGAAAGTAGTGATGCGCCCGTCCGGGCCCAGCCCCTGGAACCCGGCGATAATGACGTTATTGCCTTCGGCGAGGAAATCATGGACGGCCTTGGGGGTGATATTGGCGATGCGGGCGCGGGTATGGGCGCCATCGGTGACAATGCCGGCCTGGGCACCGGTGAGGGAGACCGCCTTGCCCCCCTGCGAATGGATCGCCATGGCGGTGAGGGCAATGGTGGTCTGTTCTCCGGTGGAGAGGAGGACATCCATTTCGCGCTCGGTCGGATTGGGATGCCCGGTGACCTCGTTGGCCAGTTCGATGAGGCGGTTGGTGACCCCGGCCATGGCGGAGACGATTGCGACGACATCATTGCCTTCTCCCTGGGTTTTGAGGATGCGCCGGGCGACATTCTGGATGCGCTCGGGACTGCCGACCGAGGTGCCGCCGTACTTCTGTACTATTAACGCCATGGGCTGATACGGATATCGAGAAGCTTCAGGAGCGGGTGGGAGAATACGTGTAGAGGTAAAAAGTAAAAGGTCAAAGGTAAAAGGTCCTTGCCTGCGGAGAGCCGGATGTCTTTGAGACTTCTTGCTTTTTACTTTTAACTTTCACACTTTTTACCCGCGCGGAGCGCGCCCAGCGGCGTTGTCCTCGATGAAGCGGCGGACGGCTTCGGGAGTGGGTTCCACTTCATGGGAGACCGGGGTGCGGGCCATGAGCGCCTCGAGGGCGGGATGGGTGGGCCGGATGCCGATGGCGGTCTCGATGGTGTCGGGAAACTTGGCGGGATGGGCGGTCGCCAGGACAAGCGTGACCCGGCCTTCGCGCGAGGCTTCGGCGGGCAGGCTGCTTGACCCGGATTCGCTTCGCGCCTCGCCGGCGGAAGTCATGCATTCGGCGAAACCGCAGGCAGTGTGGGGATCCACGATGTAATCGTATTTCTCGTGGACGTCCTGGATGTGTTTGAGGATGTCCGCGTCGGTGCTGTGGCTGGCGGCGAAGATGTCGCGATCGAAGCCGCCGATCGCATGTGAGCCCTCCCCGCCGAGTGCGTGCATGGTGGCGACGACTTTTTCGGGCTCCTGATCCAGCATGTAATAGAGGAAGCGTTCGAAATTGGAGGCGGCCTGAATATCCATGGAGGGGGCGAGGCTGGCTTTTACCGCGTGCATTTCATAGCTGCCGGACTGGAAAAGGCGGTAAAGGATGTCGTTTTGATTGGTCGCGACGACGAACTGTGCCACCGGAAGTCCCATTTTATGCGCCAGCCATCCGGCGAAGACGTTGCCGA
>JAHEJT010000011.1 GCA_024638765.1 Verrucomicrobiales bacterium | reverse complement strand
TTCGGCACCACCATCGGCCATCACAACGAGACCATGCTCGACCCCGTTTACCTCGACCTGGGGACCGATTTCTTCCGGGAGGCAGTGGCCGGGGCCGCTCTCTGACGCCGAGATGCCCGCAGGACATGACTGCGGGCTGATGCGAATGCCCGCCTCGATGAAGGCCGGTCCGTGGACTGGACCAGGGGAGAAATCACGCGAAAAGGGGCTCCACCAAGGCAACCCCGGCAGAAATCTCTTGAAATTATCATAATTTCCATAATATTTATGTTGCCTGCCTTCTGCGCTTCTCACGCCTCACTCGCCCAATCTCTCATGCGCCTCTCGCCGGAATGCTATTTCCAAATGCTGGATTCGCTCCCCGCCCTCATCTGGGCGTCCGGCGATGACGCCCGCTGCACTTACTTCAATAAGAGCTGGCTCGCGTTTACCGGCCGCAAGCTCGAAGAAGAACTGGGCGATGGCTGGGCCGACGGTGTCCACCCCGGCGATTTCGAATACTGCGTGCAAACGTATCTCGACTCCTTCCACGCCCGGCAACCCTTTAAAATGGAATACCGCCTCCGCCACCGCGACGGCAGTTACCGGTGGATCTCCAATGAGGGAAGACCCATGTTCGACAGCAAAGGCGGGTTCCGCGGATACCTCGGCTATTGTTGCGACATCACGGAGCAAAAACTTCACACAGAATCCCTCCGGGAAAGCGAACAAAGTTTCCAAAACCTCGCCAGGATTTCACCGGTAGGCATTTTCCGCACCGATGCGGATGCCCACTGTTATTACGTAAACTTGCGTTGGGCAGAAATCACTGGGATGCCTGTCGAAGAAGCGATGGGCCGCGGCTGGCTCAGCAATCTGCATCCCGAAGACCGCACTTCGACTTTCGAAAAGGTCGATGAGAGCTTTCGTCTTCGCGAAGAACTCAATCACGAATGCCGCTTCGTGAAGGCGGAAGGAGAGATCGTCTGGGTGCTGCTCCAGGGCCGCCCCGAATTTGACGACCAGGGAATCCTTCGCAGCTTTGTGGGCACCGTCACGGATATAACGCGAAGCGCGCAACAATCGGATGAAGAGCTGAAAATTAATAAGATCGAGTCCCTGGGAGTGCTTGCCGGCGGGATTGCCCACGACTTCAATAATTTGCTCACTCCCATCCTTCTCAATCTCTCCATCGCAAAGAACCAGTTGCCCGCCGAGGAATCCCTCGAGGAACTCCAGGATCGCATGGACGAAGCGGAACAAGCCGCCTTCCGGGCAAAAAACCTCACCCAGCAGTTGCTGACCTTCGCCAAGGGCGGGGTCCCCGTGAAAAAAGCCGTCACGCTCGGAGATCTCATTCAAGAGGCCGCGCACTTCGCTTTACATGGCAGCCGCATCGAAACGGATTTCTCTTTAGCCGAAGATCTCTGGGCTGCGCACGTCGACGTGGGTCAATTGAACCAGGTCCTTCAAAATATTCTCGTGAACGCCGTCCAGGCGATGGACCACGGGGGCAGGGTGTGGATCAAGGCGGATAATGTCGAAGACATCAATCATCCCGCTCTCGCTCCCGTCCAAGGACGCTATCTCTGTGTCCAGATTGAGGATGAAGGTGAGGGTATTCCTCAGGAGAATCTCATCCGGATTTTCGATCCCTACTTTTCGACGAGAGTCAACGGCAATGGTTTGGGACTGGCGACCGCGCTCTCTATCGTCCGGAAACACGGCGGCTTGCTTCACGTGGAGTCGGAACTCGGGAGAGGCACGATTTTTTACCTCTACCTTCCCGCCGCCGACCCGGGGGATATCCTGGGCCGGCCGAAACACCTGGCGGTGCCCGGCAGGGGAAACATTCTCATCATGGACGACGAGGAACTGGTGCGCAACAGCATGGAGGCGATGCTCAAGACACTCGGATACAAGGTATCCACGGCGCGTGACGGCAACGAAGCGCTGGAAATGTACCGCCGCGCGCAAGCGGAAAAAAATCCCATCGATCTCATTCTCATGGACCTCACGGTCCAGGGAGGCATGGGCGGCAAGCGGGCGGTCCAGGAAGTGAAGACGATCGATCCGGAAGCCAAGGTCGTGGTCTGCAGCGGTTACTCCAACGACCCCGTCATGGCGGAATTCAAGGACCACGGATTCCAGGGCGCCATCCAAAAGCCCTTCCGCCCGGAGGAGCTCCACGCCCTCCTCAGCGAACTCCTGGCCTCCTGATTTCCCCACCGCCCAATTTAGCCCCTCCCATGGAAACTTCCCCCGAACTCATCCCACCGGTCCTCGACCTCATTCCCTCACCCGTCTGGATGTCGGGCAGCGATTCGAAGTGGGAGTTCTTTAATCACAGCTGGCTTGAATTCACCGGCCGTGCCCTCGAACAGGAAATCGGTCAGGGCTGGATCGAAATCATCCACCCAGGTGACTCGGCCCGCTTCGTCCAACTCTATCTCGAGTCTTTCGACTCGTCGCTCCCCTTTGAGATCGAATACCGCATGCGTGACCGCACCGGCGATTACCGGTGGATCTCCCTCAGGGCCAATCCCATCATCCAACCCGATGGATCTTTTTCCGGGTACCTGGGCTACTCGCGTGATGTCACTGATGAAAAATTTTCCGAGGAATCTCTCAGGGAATCCCGGCAACGCTTTGAAACCGTTGCGGAACTCTTCCCGGTCGTCGTCCTTCGGATCGATCTCCAAGGGAATTGCCTGTTCGCAAACCAAAAGTGGTCCGCAATCAGCGGTTACTCTCCTGAACTTGCGGAAGGCCGCGCGTGGCTGGAAGGATTTCACCCTGATGATCGCGCTGCGCTCGAATCCCGTTTTGAAAAGGGTTTTGAGGGGCTCGAAGAAATCAGCGTGGAATGCCGGCTCCAGAAAGCCGATGGCACCACGACCTGGGTGCTCCTCCAGCTGCGCCCGGAAATCGACGATCAAGGATGCGTCACCGGTTATCTCGGCGCCCTTGCGGATCTCACGCTCGTCAAACTCAATTCCGAAGAACAACTCAAGATCAGCCGCTTCGAATCCCTCGGGATTCTAGCGGGGGGAATCGCCCACGACTTTAATAATCTCCTGACCCCGATCCTTCTTAATCTGTCGATGGCCAAATCAAAGTTCCGCGATCACGACGCGCTCAAAGCTCTTCTCCAGCGGGTGGAGGAAGCGGAACAAGCCGCCCTGCGGGCGCGCGGCCTGAGCCAGCAACTGCTCACCTTCGCCAAGGGCGGCAATCCCGTAATGAAACCGGTCCGGCTGACGAATATTCTCGAGGAATCGGTGCGCTTCGCCCTCCATGGGAGCCCCATCGAGCTGGACCTCAGCGTGCCTGCCGATCTCTGGGCGGTCAAAGCCGATGTCGGTCAATTGACTCAGGTTATCCAGAACATTGTCCTCAATGCTTCCCAGGCAATGCAGAATCACGGGACTCTACGGGTGCGGGCAAAGAACACGGAATCGGTCAATCATCCCGGCATCCCTCAAGCAGAGAGCCGGCACGTCTGGATCGAAATCGAAGATGAAGGCACTGGAATCCCCGCCGATGTGATCGGCAAGGTCTTCGATCCCTACTTTTCGACGAGAGTCAACGGGAACGGTCTCGGCCTCACGACCGCCCTCTCGATCATCCGCAAACATTCCGGTCAGATTGGCGTCCGTTCTGAAGTCGGCAAAGGGAGCATATTTTCAATCTTTCTCCCCGCCACCAGCAATCCCCCCGATGAGACGCGCTTGGATGAATACGTCCCGCGCCCCGGCAAAGCTCGCCTGCTCATCATGGATGACGAGGAATTGATTCTCAAGAGCGTGCAGGCGATGCTCAATACCCTCGGGTACACCGTGGATACCGCCACCGACGGCGCGCAGGCGCTTCGCATTTATCGCGAAGCAATTGAAGAAGGCGCCCCCTACGCGGTGACCCTTATGGATCTCACCATCCAGGGCGGGATGGGTGGAAAAGAAGCGGTCGCGGAACTCAAGACCCTCGATCCCGAAGCCGTCGCGGTCGTCTGCAGCGGTTATTCCAACGATCCCATCATGTCCCGTTTCCAGGATTACGGCTTCTCGGCAGCCATCCAGAAACCGTTCCAGCCCGAAGAACTCTACGCCCTGCTCTCGGAAGTCATCGAGTCTTGAAGCTCCCCCCGGGGAGACAAACCTCAACGACGCCCCAACCCGATGCTCTTGCAGTAAGCGATACTCCGTTCCAATTCTCCGCGCTGGTATTCGCGGTCCGCCGTCTTCGGATCCACGCCCTCGGGCCGCTGGCGCGCCTCCCGCGCCGAACCCCGGGAAGCCCACTCAAGAAAGCGCTCGTACCCCCCCGGCTTGCCTCCCGGCCAGGCCTTCCAGAAGTCTCCCTGCCCCACCGCAAGCTCGCGGTTGAAGCCGGAGATCGTCTCGATATGGACGGGCGCCTCGGGGCAAAGCTCGGCGAATCGCTGAAAATACTTTTCCCAGTCCACATCCCCCTCCCCCATCGCGGTCCATTGCGCCGTCACTCCGTTCTCGCTTTTCCATATCGCGGTGTCACGAAGACTGGTCGTGAGCACATGCGGCCCCAGGATCTCCAGGTTATCCAGAGGATCTTCCAAGGTCCAAACCGCATTCCCGGAGTCCATGTTCGCCCCGACAAAATCGGAGCCCGCCGCCTCGATCAAACCTGCCAGTTCGCTCGAGTGCATGTCGCCCGCATGATTTTCCACCGCGATCTTCACTCCGGAATCGACGGCGAGATTCCTGGAAGCTTTCAAAACTTGCACCGTGTCCTCGATCCGCGCCTCGATACCGCCTTCGGTAAGCCGGTCCTTCCCGGAACCGAGGATCACGCGAAAGACCGGCGATCCGAGGGCACCTGCCACGCGAATCCCCAGCGCCAGGTGCTCTTCCGCAGTGCCCCACTTGTCTTTGAAAGTTACCGAGGTCGGACAGATACTCCAGCTGCCGAGATAAATCCGTAATCCTTTGTCGGCGGCCATCTGCTTCAATTCCCCGAGGGGCTTCTCCTCGAACGATTCCAAGGCCTCGAGGTCAGTGATGAATAGAGAATCGACATCGAGACCGGCGGCGTAATCGATCAGCTCCGCGCCCTTCCAACCCATGGCCCGCACGGCGAAATTATCGATACCGAGCAGAAGCCGCTTTGATTCCGCGGCCGCACTTTCAAATGTCCGGCTGCCCGCAAAAACGCCGGCGCCTGCCGCAGCCAATCCTTTCGTGAAATCGCGGCGGGTCCAGGAATGGACGTCTTCAGATCTCATCTTTCCAGTTCACAACGGAAGGACCGGAAGATCAACTCCGCTGTCGGCGAAAGAATCCCCTGCTCGGCTGGACGAGGAAAGACGTCTCAGGCGCGGCGCCAGGGAAGAAACCGCTCGTCCCCGTGTTCCGGATGTCGCCTCTCGAGGGCACGCAGGCGCAGCGTCAATCCGTTCGATCCGACCGTGGCGTGCACCCAGCCGCTCGGCCTGGACTTTTCAAACACATACGCAACGGGGGGCAGATTGATCAGGTAAATGCCCCCGGGCGTCCGGTCGACGGTCCAACGATGCGTGTGCCCAAAGACATAAGCCTGCACTTGGGGTTTGGAATGCAACAATTCCAAAAAGGAACGCGTGTCCCGCAGTCCGTTGCCAAACCCAAGAAATGTCTTTGCTGATGAAACGGAATCGCATTCCGGGTGATGGTGTCCCACCACGATAGCCGGTTGATCCGGATAAAGATCCAAGGCGTTGGAAAGCCACCGCAATTGCAAGCGCCCGAATTCTCCCCGATGCCAACTCCCTTGCAAATTCGAGTCGAGAAGAAACCAGTTGGCGTTCCGTCCCCGGACGACACTCACGTGCTTTCCCTCAAGGGGAGATCGTCGATCGGCCCAGGCCGTCAGTGAACGGATGAATGGCAGGTGCTCGTCGTGATTTCCAAGCAGAAGATGCACGGGCAATCCGTCCCCGCCCAATGGCTGGATCAGTTCAGAAAAAACCCCGTAATCCGTTTCTCTTCCGTGGAGGTGGGCGCAGTCGCCGTTGACGAGGAGGCCGTCCCGGCCCAGCCCCGAGCCCACGACATCTCTGACCACCGCATGCAGGTTTTCGACCATGCACACACCGCGCGAGGTCGCCCCGAGCTTTCCGGAGATGTGCGTGTCCGACAAGAGCGCCCAACTTTCCGGGCCGCCCCGGGTGCTGCCGGCCAGCAGGGACTCCAACCCGGGAGTGCAGAGAGTCGCGCCGGCACCCAGGGCCCCGGAGAGAAAGCGGCGGCGATTCAAGTAACCGTGGTGGATAGGCATATCGCGTAATCGCCCGGATCGCGGCGAGATCCTGCAACTGCGGCGTCGCAATCCCGTAAACAAGCACGCGTTTGGGGGCTATTTCTACACTATTACCCGGAATCAGGCTTTCCGCACGAGAATTTCCCGGGCGCGGGAACGAGCGCCCAAAAGTGTTACTTAACGGTTCACCTTTTTCCAGTCGCGCCACAGCCAGCGCAACATCTCCGGGAGCATGGCCCCCGCGTGTTTGCTTCCGTGGAAACACTGCCCGTAATGAAACTTGTAATCATACCCCGCGTACTTCAGCGCCGCCTCCATCTGCTGATTGGCCAAGGGCCAATTGCCGAACTGATTGTCCAAATCGTTGCTGCCGGCCAGCAAGTAAGCCCGGATCGGTTTGCGCTCGGTCTTGCGAATCAACGGCGGGTAATTGTGTCCCCCGCGAATATCCACGAATGTCCCCACCCAGGACAATACCTTGCCGAACTCATCCGGCATCTCCCATGCCGCCGTCCACGCGCAGATAGCACCGGAGGATCCCCCGGCAATGCCCCGGCTCGCCGGGTCGTCACGCAGGGTATACTTCTTTCCCACCTCCGCCAGAATTTCGTCTCGAAGAAATCGCGCATAGGCGTCCCCCAAAGAGTCGTACTCAAAACTGCGGTTGCGAGGTTTTTCCCCCTTCTTCTGATCCTTAAACGCTCCCGGATTGATAAAGATCCCGATGGTTACCGGCATCTCTCCTTTATGGATTAGATTATCGAGCACCGTGGTCGCCCGCAGGGGACCGCCGGGATCCGCATGCCGCAGACCGTCCTGAAAAATCATGACGCAGGCGGGCTTTTCCTTACGGTATTGTGCAGGCACGTAAACGAGGTATTCACGCACGGTATTTGGAAAAACCCGGCTGTCATCCCAGCGGTGATTCTCCACTTTACCCCGAGGCACGCCCTTCTGCGGAAGACTGTCTTCTGTGTACTGGTAGTGCTCAATGCGGACATGCCCTCCACCAAGCTTCTTGCCTCCGGCAATCAACGAGTAATCGAAGTCGAGGAAGTTTGGCATCCGTAAAGCCAGCACCTGGACGTCGCTCTTCCCGATCTCTTGCATTCTGCCGATGGTGGTCCCATCTCCGCGCATGACGATAACCGGTTGCGGAGATTCCGCGGCCCACGCCACTGTGGTGGCCTCGATTTTTGGTCGCGCCTTTCCAGTCGCGAGATTGGCCTTCCCAAACGACGTGCGCACCTTGGAAGCCAGATCTTCTGCGCCCTTTCCGCCCGGACCCGCCGCCATCGCGCGCAACAATTGGGAAGCCGTCAAAGGCTTGTTCTTTCTTTCCTGCGCCGCCAAGTGCCCGCCAGACAGCGCAAAAACCAGCCAGAGAATCGTGAGCGCGCGAGGTGTCATGGCCTTTCATCTTAGGAAACCTGCGCACTCCACGGCGAGGATTTTCCACTGGTGAATCCTCCTCCCGGAGATAAAATCGGAGCGTGAAACTCCCGGCCACACTCTCGCCCCCGTGCCGTGCGGCGGCCCTGATCACCTGCATCCTCACAGCAACGCTCATGGATTCCCAACCCGCGCCTCCCGGATTCAATTACGACGAATCCAAAGTTCCCGATTACACGCTCCCCGATCCTCTCTTGATGGAAGACGGCACCCGGGTGACCGACGCGAAAACCTGGAGGGAAATCCGCCGGCCCGAACTGCTTCAGCTCTTCGAGACTGAAGTTTACGGCAAAGCACCCGGCGGCAAGGTCAATCACCAGGTGAAGGCGCTCAGCCGTGAGCAAGCGGCGCTCGATGGGAAGGCTACTCGCATGGAATTCGAGATCTCTTTCCCGGACGCGCCCGACTTGAAATGGTATCTGCTCGTCTTCCTCCCCAACTCCGCCTCCAGACCGGTCCCGGGTTTCCTCGGCCTGAACTTCAACGGCAATCATAGCATCCATCCCGATCCTGGGATTCGGCTCTCCACCGCCTGGATGCGGCAGGGCGGCAAGAGCCCCGGAGTAAAAGATAACCGCGCCACCGAGGCTTCCCGCGGCGAGAGCGCTTCCCGCTGGCCGGTCGACAAAATTATCTCCCGCGGATACGGCCTGGCCACGATCTATTATGGCGATATCGACCCCGATTATGACGACGGCTTTCAAAACGGAGTTCATGGCACCATGGACTCTTTCGGACGCCCGCGGCCCGCGCCTGACGAGTGGGGCTCGATCGCCGCCTGGGCCTGGGGCCTCAGCCGTATTCTGGATTTCATCGAAGTCACGGGAATCGACCCCCATAAGGTGGCTTTGTTAGGTCATTCCCGGCTCGGCAAAACCTCCCTCTGGGCCGGCGCCCGCGACGAGCGCTTCGCCCTGGTCATCTCGAACGACTCCGGATGCGGCGGCGCCGCCCTCTCCCGGCGTCGCTTCGGTGAGACCGTGGCACGCATCAATACGAGCTTTCCGCACTGGTTCTGCGGGAACTTTAAGAAATACGACGATAACGAAGACGCGCTCCCGGTCGACCAGCACATGCTCATCTCGCTGGTGGCGCCGCGGCCGGTTTACATTGCCAGCGCCGAGGAAGACGTCTGGGCGGATCCGCGCGGCGAATTTCTCTCAGCCAAACACGCAGACCCGGTGTATCGTCTCCTTGGGACCGGCGGGCTGGGGGAGGAAACCATGCCGGACATCGACAAGCCCGTCGGTGAGACCATTGGCTATCACATCCGCAGTGGAAAACACGACGTAACCGGCTTCGACTGGGACCAATACCTGAACTTTGCCGACCGCCATCTTTCCGGAAAGAAACACGATGTCCCTTAAACTGGAGCGCCGGCATCATCTTCGCCTCCGCAAGGAGGGCGTCACTCGGCGATTCCACGACGAAGCCGCCAACACCTTGACGCACTTGGCCGGCCTCGTCCTCAGTTTGCTCGGGCTCGCAATTCTACTCTGGATCTCGATCCCGGAAGGTGATGCCTGGCGAATCATCAGCGCTTCCGTTTACGGAGTCAGTCTGGTCTCTCTCTACGGCGTCTCCACACTTTATCACTTCACCGGGAATCCGAGAAAAAAACTCCGGCTCCGCTTCTGGGACCATTGCGCAATCTATCTGCTCATCGCGGGGAGTTACACTCCTTTTGTCCTTGTCAGTCTCAGGGGCGGCTGGGGATGGAGCATCTTCGGAATCGTCTGGGCGGCCGCCATCGCCGGCATTTTAGTGAAACTGTGCGTCTCGCATCGCGCCTCCAGGATCTCGACCTCTCTTTACCTCATCATGGGATGGGTTGCCGTCCTTGCCATCAAACCGCTCTGGGACGCACTGCATCTAGGCGGCTTCATCCTGCTGGTGGCGGGTGGCCTCGCTTACACCGCGGGGACCTTGTTCTTTGCCCTCGATCACCGCCGCTTCTTTCACGCCGTCTGGCACCTCTGCGTTCTTTCCGGCAGCATCCTCCACTTCCTCGCCGTGGTCCTCTATGTCCTGCCCGTCTCCCCCTGAAAATTCAGGCGGCCCGGGATGCCTGATCTTTCAGGCCAGTGCTTTCCCCTTTGCATGCCGGCTGAACCCACCTAACTTCGCCTGATCGCATGGACACGAAACGCATCTGTCTTTGGTCAGGGCCACGCAACATTTCCACCGCGTTAATGTACGCTTTCGCCCAGCGACCGGATACCACCGTCGTCGATGAACCTCTTTACGGCCACTATCTCCGCGTTTCAGGCGCCCGACAACCCGGCCGTGAAGAACTGCTCCCCATTCTCGAAACCGACGGCGAGAAAGCCGTGCGCGAAACCATCCTCAACGGGCAGATCGGTAAACCGGTTTTCTTTATCAAGAATATGGCGCATCACCTCATCGATCTCGATGAGTCTTTTCTCTCCGAACTGACGAATGTCTTTCTCATCCGCGATCCCCGGCAAATGCTTCCCTCCCTCGTGCACCAGATCCCGCAACTTACCATGCGAGACGCCGCCCTCAAGCGACAATCCGATCTCTTCCGCAAACTCCGGACGCTCGGACAAAGTCCTCCGGTGCTCGACTCCCGCGAACTTTTGCGCGCTCCCGAAGCCGTGCTCCGCAACCTCTGTAGACAGGTTGGAATTGAATTCGATCCCACGATGCTTGCATGGAAAGCGGGGCCGCGCCCCGAAGACGGTCCCTGGGCACCACACTGGTACCACAGCCTCCACAAGTCCACCGGGTTCGGCCCTTACCAGGAGAAAACCGCCCCCTTTCCCGCGGCCCTCCGCCCCCTCCTCGAAGAATGCCAACCCCATTACGACTTCCTCCTCTCCCAAGCCCTCACCGCCACCCCTTGAACCCGGTCCAACCCAATCTTCCATCTCCCATCTCCCATCTTCCATCTTCCCGCTCCCATCCTTCATCCCTCATCCTTCATCCCTCATCCTTCATCCTTCATCCCTCATCCCTCATCCCTCATCCTTCATCCCTCATCCCTCATCCTTCATCCTTCCAAATGCCTCTCCCCGACTCACGCAACACCGATATCCAAATCTGGGTGGGTGACCGCCTCCACCAGCGCGCCGAGGCCAAAATCTCGGTCTTCGACAGCGTCGTGCAAGGCGGCGATGCCGTCTGGGAGGGACTTCGCGTTTATGAGGGAAAAATCTTCATGCTCGGCGCCCATCTCGATCGCCTCTTTGCTTCGGCTAAAGCCATGGCTTTCACCGGCATCCCCTCGCGCGCTTTCATCCGGGACGCAATTCTGAAAACCCTCGAGGCCAACGGCATGCGCGATGACTCCCACGTCCGCCTCACCCTCACCCGCGGCGAAAAAGTCACCTCAGGCATGAGCCCCCATTTCAATGAATCCGGGTGCACCCTCATCGTGCTCGCCGAATGGAAATCACCTGTCTACGACAACGAAAAAGGAATCCGCCTGATTACATCGGCCATTCGCCGGAATCCGCCACAGTCCATTGATTCGAAAATTCATCACAATAACCTGATCAACAACATCCTCGCCAAGATCCAGGCGAATCTTGCGGGAGTCGATGACGCCCTCATGCTCGATCTCCATGGCTTCATCTCGGAAACCAATGCCACCAACTTCTTCCTCGTCCAAAATGGGGCGGTCCTGACTCCCCATGCCGACAGCTGTCTTCCCGGGATCACACGCGCAATTGTCCTGGAACTTTGCCAGGCCCATTCCATCCCCTGCACCGAAAAAAATCTCTCACTGACACAAGCGTATACCGCGGACGAGGCATTCACTACCGGCACTATGGGTGAACTCTCTCCCGTGTGCGAAATCGACGGACGCACCATCGGCGATGGCGCCGTCGGCCAGGTCACCCGCCGCCTGCAACAACTCTATACCCAACGCACCGCTTCGGAAGGCGACCCGCTCGGGTTCTAGATTCGACACTCCCGGCATATATCAGGACGGCTTCTCTGCAAGATGCTCAAAGCGCGATCTTTCGGCCCGTTTCCGCCGATTCCAAACCCGCTTCCATCACCTTCATGATCCTTACTCCATCGCGAAAGTCCGGCGTGATCCGATCGCCGCTGTCGATCGCCTGCAGAAAATCAGCAACCGCGTTCACAAAGGTGTGCTCGTACCCGATGATATGCCCCGGCGGCCACCAGTTGCCGGCGTAAGGGTGCATCTGCTCCGTCGCGAGGATGCTCCGGAAGCCGCGACAGTGTTCCGCATCGTCGTTCGAGGAAAACTCCAACCGGTTCATGTCTTCCAAATCCCACGCCAGCGCGCCCTCGCTTCCGTAAATTTCGAATGTGTGACGATTGCGGCGCCCCGTCGCGAAGCGCGTCATCTCAAAAGTGCCCATCGCGCCGTCACTGAATTCTGCGAGTACAAGCGCGGCGTCTTCGACTTCCACTTCACCCATCTTGGCGGGGTCCTCCTCGAGGGGGCGCTCCTTGATGAAATTCGTCATCATTGCCTGGACACTCGCAATGTCTCCAACCAGAAAGTGCGCCAGGTCGACGTTGTGCGATCCCAGGTCCCACCATGGCCCACCGCCCGCGGTCGCTTTGCGCAACTTCCAGTTCAGGAGCCGCGCCGGATCTGCGCCCCAGCTCTGCTGGTAAGCGCCCCGCCAGTGAAAGATCTTTCCGATCTTTCCCTCATCGATTAATTGTTTCGCCAACATCACTGCAGGCGCCCTCCGATAATTGTGGTTCAGGTAATGCACCACCCCCGCTTTCTCCGCCGCCGCCAGCATCCGCTCCGCCTCGGCCGCCGTCAGTGCCGCGGGTTTCTCGCAGAAAAGATGCTTCCCTGCCTTCGCCGCCGCTTCCGCGATTTCGCAATGCAAATGCGTCGGCAAAGAAATATCCACGACGTCGACATCATCGCGCTCCAATACCTTCCGCCAGTCAGTCTCCACCTCCTCCCAACCCCAGCGGTCCGCGAATTCCTTTAGTGCAGCCTCATCCCGGCCGCATGCCACCTTCAGCCTGGGCTCCGCAGGCACATCGAAAAACCGCCCCACCTGCCTCCAGGCATTGCTGTGCGCCCGGCCCATGAACCGGTGCCCCAAAATCGCGATATTGATCTCTTTCACGCCACTTTCCCTTCAAGACCCATTACCCGCCACCCGGCACCCGGCACCCGGCACCTGAACACCGAACACTGAACACTGAAACCCGACAACTCACAGCCCCGCTCCTTCTCTCGTCAACACTCCCTCTTTCACCTCCGCACGAAACACTTCCAGCGACTTCCCGATCCCATCTTTTAATCCAGTCAGCGGCATTTCCGGAAAGGCGTTCACGATCGCGTCTGCCGCCAAGTCGCAAACAAAAGGAAACACATCCGCGTCTTCCGCCAGGGTCACTTTGGCCTGATCCCCGATTCCCTGCTCCTCCGCACATCGGCGCACGCATTCGACGAAATCCGAAACTTTCGCAGTCGTCCCTCGCAGGTTGAAAACTCCATATCCCGCGAACTCTTCCGTCGCGCCCACGCCGAACCCCGCCCCGACATCTTCCACAAAATGGTAATGCTCTCTTCCGAAGTAGGGGACCGCGAAAGGAACCCCCAACGCCGCCGCCTTGATCGCAGTGGTCGGCGCCGCCGTCAACCCGCGATCCCGGCCCGGACCGTAAGTCGTTGCGAGCCGAAGCGAAATCGTCGGCACCGCCGTCTCCATCTCGAAAGCCTGCGCCATTCCTTCCCCCGCGATTTTCCAGAATCCGTAAAGATGCGGTGGCCGGCACGGATCTTCTTCGGTCACATTCGCGCCCACATACAAATCCCGGGACCCATAGACCGCCGCCGAACTGGCGAAGACGAATCGCTTCAGCCCTTTCCCCAGAGATGCCGCCGCCCGTAGCACGTTTTCGGTTCCACCCACATTGATTTCCATTCCACGAAACGGTTGCGCTTGGCAGTCGGGAGTCTGAAAAGCCGCCAAATGAATGATCCGGCCCGGCCTCACTTTCTGCACTGCAGCCTCCACTGCCGCGCGGTCGGAAACATCCCCCGCCACGCACTCGATCCCCTCCGCCTCCCCGGTCCGCGTCATCCCCACGATATCGTCCGCCCCCCTCGCCCGAAGCCAAGCCACTGTCGCTTGCCCGATGCATCCACTCGCTCCCGTTATTAAAATCCGCTCCATCAGTCTTTCCTAAAATCTGGCGCCCAACCCCTGCCCGTCAGGGCCTCATTATGGCCTTCGAGGTTCTCTTTTCAATCGAGGCATCGAAAGCCTCGACCGCATCTCCCAGAGAAAATTCTTCCACCAGTGCTTCCACCGGAATCACCCCGTCCCGCAGGTGCCTCATGGCGTTTTGGAAATCCTCCCACGCAGAGGCCATCGTGCCGTGCACCTTCTGCTCGCCGCGCACGATCTCCGTGGCCGGCCAGTCTATGCGCGAGCCATAAGTCGCCACCACGCTGATCAGCCCGCCCCACTTCACCGCTTCTCCCGCCAAGGCCAAGGCGCCCGGCGCACCGGACGCCTCAATCAATCGATCCGCCGGCTCCGCGATTTGTGCCGATAATGGATTCGTCCCGCTCACCACGACTGTCTCAAAACCCAATTTCCGCGCCTTCCCCAAGCGCACGGCGGCATCCGCTTCCACTCCCGTTACCGTGACCCTCCCCCCGCTCGCCCGCGCCATCAGCGCGCACAGCATCCCAATGATACCGCACCCGGAAACAATCACTTCCATACCCGGCTCAATCTCCGTCGCCCGCAAGATACATCGGCTAGCCACTGAAAGCGGCTCGATTAACGCGGCTTCCACCGGAGTAAGATCGTAAAGAATAGGCATCACGAATCGCGCTGCCACCACCACGTATTCCGCCATCGCCCCTTCCATGTGAAATCCGAGGATCTTTCGATCCCGGCACCTGTTGGTGTTGCCGGCGCGGCAGTTCGCACATCTCCCGCAACCCTGCACCGCCAGCGCGCACACTTCCTGCCCCTCGGTGAAACCCTCGACGCCGGGACCAACCGCGTCCACGATCGCCGCGAATTCATGCCCGAGGACCCGCGGCCGCGCCACCCAGTCGAAGTTGGCCTTCGCCATCACGGCACTCACATCGGAACCACAAATCCCCACCGCCGCCACCTTCAATCGCAACTGACCCGGCGCAGGCTCAGGCACCTCCGCCTCAATCACCGCCACATCCTTCGGCTCCTTCGATTGCAGACAAACCGCTTTCATCGAACCCCCATCCTGCCCAACCTCCGCCTCAAATTGCAATCACCCATTCCGCCACGACCCCGATACTGCATCACTCCAATGCTCCAGCCTCTCTCCGCCTTCGACTCTCGGCCACCGGAAGAACAACCTTGAACCCGAAACCCGGAACCCTGAATCTATCCCCCCATGAATCGCCCCGAATTTGCCGATAAACTCCTCGCCCTCGCCTCCGCCATCATCGACCAGGAGCACGCAAAAGTCCTTGTCCCCCCTCAGGAGAATTCCACCGGATTCTGGTTCGGAGGCGGCAACATCGCCCGTGACCAGGACGGCTCGATTCTTCTCTGCGGCCGCTACCGCAATTACGGCGATTCCCGCACCGGCGTGGGCGCCGGCGCGCGCGGACTCGAATTCGCCGTCTTTCGTGCCGAAACCATTGCGGGACCGTGGGAAAAAATCGCGCGCTTCAGCAAGGCAGACCTTTCTCACGACGGCATCGATGTCGTCTCCATCGAGGGCGGCGCCTTACTCCCAAGACGCGACAGCATGGAACTCTACATTTCCACGGAAAAGGATCTGCCCTACCCTGCCGGTATCGAAGATTATCAGAAACCGGGCACCGGTGTCTGGAGCATCGACCTCATCAGCGCCGCGGGAATAAAAGCGCTGGATCCAGCCACGGCCACGACAATTCTTAAAACCGAGGTCCCCTCCCGCCTCCACATCAAGGATCCCGTCGCCTTCAATCTCGAAAACGGCATCACCGGCCTCATCTATTGCAATCACCCCCATACCTGGTCGAGCTCGAGCACCGGAGTCGCGGTCCGCAAACCCGGCGCCAAGGATTTCAAGAAACTCACCGATGAAACCTTGCCTCGCGGTCCGGTCTGGGATGTGGCCGCCACTCGTGTCACCGAGAAAATGACCGTCCCCCAGCTCGGTGTCCTCGCCGATCAACCGCCTCTCTCCCTCTATTTCTACGACGGAGCCGAATGCCTCCGTCAACTCGATGAAAACCCGAAAGCCGTGACACGCCCGCGAGGCTGGTCCTGCGAAGAAATCGGCGGAGTCGCCTGGGGATACGATTCCGAATTTCCGCAAATGCAGAGGCTCAGCGTGGACAACCCCCTCTTCGTCTCCCCTCACGGCACCGGCTGCAGCCGTTACATTTCCGCCCTCGTCACCAAAGAGGGCATCTTCGCAGCCTGGCAGCAATCCCAGGATGATCTTTCACAACCCCTCGTCGGCCACTTCCTCCCCGTGGACCGCGTCAAAGAAATTCTCTCCTGAATGAAGGACAATGCTCCGTCATTGCCGAATTCTCTCTGACTATTCGCGTTTATTAGCGTCCATTCGCGGTTAAAATCCGATGTCGTCCCGCCCGAACATTCTCTGGCTCTGCACCGACCAACAGCGCTTCGACACTATCGGTGCGCTCGGCAACCCCCGAATCAATACTCCCAACCTCGATCGGCTTGCTTCCGAAGGTGTCTCTTTCACCAACGCCTTCTGCCAATCTCCCGTCTGCAGCCCCTCCCGCGCCTCCTTCCTCACCGGACGTTACCCGCGCACCACCCGCTGCCGCCAGAACGGACAGCAGATTCCTGCAGATGAACTCCTTCTCCCGAAGATTTTCCGCGACAGCGCCGGATACACCTGCGGTCTGGCCGGTAAACTGCACCTGGGCTCCTGCTCCGACGACAAAATCGAAACCCGCATCGACGATGGCTATGACGACGCCCATTTCCACTGGTCCCACCACCCGCAACCCGGCTGGGGCGCGCACAACGCTTACCAGAAGTGGCTCACGGAGAGGGGCGTCAAATGGGAGGAACTTTACAATCAACCGCCTGCCGATTCAAAATACATTCGTAACGGCATCCCGGCCGAACATCACCAGACCGCCTGGTGCGCCGAGAAAACCATCGACTTTATCCGAAAGCAGGCCGCCACCGGCGAACCGTGGCTCTTCTCTTTCAACTGCTTTGCGCCGCATCACCCCTTCGATCCGCCGGCGGAATACCTGAGGCGCTACGATCCCGCCGACATGCCTCTCCCGAAATACCGCGAGGGCGAGTTGGAAAACAAACCGCGCTTCCAGCGGCTCGACCACGAATGGGCGCACAACAGCCCCGGCGAATTCCACACCGGCGCCATGACAGACGACGACCGGCGCGACGTCACCGCTGCTTACTACGCCATGTGCGAGCACATCGACCATGAAATCGGCCGCATTCTTGCCGCGCTCGAGGAGAGCGGTCAGTGGAAGAACACGATCGTCGTCTTCATGTCCGACCACGGCGAAATGCTCGGCGACCACGGCATCTACTTCAAGGGCCCGCACTTTTACGATGAAGCCATCCGCGTCCCGCTAATCATGAGATATCCCGGGCAGCGTGACGCTGCGCCCGGATCCGGCTTCGCCGCGGGCCGCCGGGTGAATGCGCTGGTCGAGCTCATCGATCTCGCACCCACCCTCTGCGAGGCCGCCGGCATCGACCCTCCGCCCGATCGCCTTCAGGGCAAATCCCTCTTTCCCCTCCTCAAGGGCGAAACCGGCGAGCACCGCGATCACATCTTCTGCGAGTACTACAACTCCTGGACCCACTCCGACGCTTACGCCACCTGCCTGCGGACCCGCACCCGGAAACTCGTCCGTTACCACACCACCGACGAAGGCGAACTCTACGATCTTGCCTCTGACCCCGGTGAATTCGACAATCTCTGGAACTCCCCTGCCCACGCAGATCTCCAACACGAACTCCTCACCCAAACCTTCGACGCCTCCGTCCTCACCATGGACCCCAGCCCCAAACGCGACGGCCCCTTCTAATCTTTAACCCTTCAAGAAATCTCTGCGCCCTCTGCGATCTCTGCGGTTAAAACATCTGCGTCCATCTGCGCCATCTGCGGTTAAAAAAATTCGTGTCCATTCGCGTCCACTCGCGGTTCAAAAATGAAACTCTCCCTCAATTCCTCCACCATCAAGACCACCCCCATCCTCGACAAGATCCGTGTCGCTGGTGAAGCCGGGTATGAGGGCATCGAACTCTGGGCCGTCGAGATTTACGAACACATCGGGCGGGGAGGCGAAGTCAGCGACCTCGAGAAAGCCCTCGCCGAACACGGGCTCTCGGTCCCCTGCTTCATCGCGGTCCGCAACTGGGGCGAAAGCGAAGGCTGGGAATACAAACTCGCCCTGGATGAAGCGCGGCGCCGCTTCGAACTCGCCGCCCGCTTCAATTGCCCTTACATGGTCTGCACCCCGCCCCTGGAACAGCCCGGTATCGACGGACTTGAAAAGGGGTACGCCGACCTTCTCGAACTCGGCCGCGAAACCGGCGTGCACGCCGTCCTCGAATACATTTCCTTCTTTGCCTCGCTCAACAACCTCCCCGATGCCGTCACCGTCATGGATCGGGCTGAAGCGCTGTTAACGGAAGAAGAAATTAAATCCGGGTCCAGCGTCACGCTGGTCCTGGATGCCTTCCACAATTGGAACTCCAAGACCACCCTCGACGATCTCCGCGCCCTGCCTGTCGAACGCATCGCCCATTACCACATCGACGATGCCGCCCCCGGCATCCCCAGCGGCCAACAGAAGGATCCCGACCGCGTCATGCTGGGCGAAGGCCAGATCGATCTCGCCTCCGAAATTGAGATCCTCAAAGAAAAAGGCTACGACAAATGGATCAGCCTGGAACTCTTCAACACCGAACTCTGGGAAAAGGACCCCCTCGAGGTCGCTAAAATCGGCATCGACCGCATGCGCAAACTCCTAAAGTAGGACAGGCATCCCCACGGCGCACCATAGCTCGAAGAGCGACGGCGGGCTGCCTGTCCCCTCTCCATCCCGCCGCCAGCGGCAAACTCCACCTGATAACTATTAACTAATAACCAATAACGAGTTTCCATGAAACTCTCCCTCAACACCGTCACCATCCAGCCCGCCTCGCTCTTCGATAAAATCGGCGCCGCTTCCACCGCCGGGTTCGACGGCATCGAGTTCCACGTCTACGAAATCTACGAACATCTTATCGGCGGCGGCGCTCTCTCCGATGTCACCTCCGCGCTCGCCGATGCGGGACTGGAAGTTCCCTCGATGCTCGGCTTCCGAAACTGGGGCGATCTCCAGGGCCACGATTACCAGCTCCACCTCTTCGAAGCCCGGCGCCGCCTCCGCCTCTGCGCGAATCTCGGTTGCCCCTATCTGGTCTGCTCGACTCCCATGTATCAGTCCGACTGGTCGCACCTCCACGAACGTTACGCCGATCTCCTTGAAATCGGCCGGGAGGAAGGCTGCACGCCGGCGTTCGAGTTCATCGGTCATTACGCCTCCATCACGAACTTAATCGATGCGGGCGCCATGATCGAAAAGACCGCTCAGCCTGACGCGACCTTATGCCTCGACGCCTTCCATCTCTGGAACGGCGGCTCCACCCTCGAAGACCTGCGCGCCTTTCCGGGTGATCGCATCGCCCACTTCCACATCGATGACGCCGACCCGAAAAAGCCCCAAGGCACCCAGGACGACTCCGATCGCGTCCTGCCGGGAGACGGCCAGATCGATCTCCCCGACATGCTCGCAGCCCTCGCGGAAACAGGCTACGACAAGTGGCTTTCGCTCGAACTCTTCGACAAAACCCTCTGGCAACAAGACCCCACCGAGGTCGCCAAACTCGGCATCGAAAAGCTCCGCGCCGTCGTCTCTGGAATGGAGGGCGACGCTTCGTCGTCGCCGTAGCCCCTAACCCTCAGTCCAACCGGGGCAGTAAAAGCTGGAAACGGCTCTCCCGGATCGCCTCCCGGTCGTCCTCTTCTTGCGGAGCCAGCGCCGCCACTTTTTCCTCGTCGATCGCACTGGGGACTGTCCGCTCCGCGAACCGGACCAGCTCCAGCAACGGCTCCGTCTTCAGCGGCTTAATCTGTTTTCCCTTCCACTTCGATTCCCCATACAGCGCCGGCGTCAGAAAATCGATCGCTTCCTCCAGGCGATCTTTGCCACCCGAACCGGGGGCCCCGCCCAATCGCTCCGCGAGACGCCAGGCGTAAAAATGCCCGACAAGATTGAAAATGCTGTAATCCAGGCTCAACGTCCGATTCAGTTCCAGTGGCTGGGAACCATCATCGGCAATCTGGGAATCCCATCGCCCTCGCCAACTCCCAAGGGCTCCCCGCGCGATCTCCTCGTCCCCGACGTAAAGCGCCAGCGCCAACACCTGCGCGTCATACCAGGTGCCATGATTGTTCGGGCTCTCGCTTTCCCATCGCCCCATTTCGCTCTCGACGAGCCAATCGAGATATTCCTCAAACCATTTCCGCAGCGCGCTCGCGTCGCCTCCCGGCCATCCCGGAGCCCCCGAAAGAAGTCTCGAGGAATCCAGGACGCGGAAAAACGCCCGGCCCTCGAGCACACCCGATCGCCCTGTCTTGTGACCACGCCGCAATTGCGCGTGCTCCAGGTTCGGATTCATCCGAGTGTCCTTGTTCAAAAACCACACCCGCAGCATTTCCCCGGCCTTCTCTGCGTAGGCTTTTTCCCCGCTGAAATACCACGCCATTACCAGTGTCTGCACCCCTCCCGTGAAATCGAGAAGCCTCTCCTTGTCCGCTGCACGCTCCGCTCGACTCGCAGGATTTACCTCCCCGTCCCGGCGAATATAAGGCAGCCCATCCTCCGTCTCTGGATTCGGCCACCAATAGGGCGCGACACTCAAATAATCGTGCCGGTCCCCGCTCTCAGGCAAAAGATCCTTGTCCACAACGCTGTAGCGCTCCGCTTGCAGCCACTTCCGGGCGTCATCCAACACGTCCTGGTAAGCGGCTGCCGTCACCTCGTCACCCGCAGCCAATCGCTCCTTCGCCAACTCCAAATCCGCCCGACGGTAAAGCAGCAACGCTTCCTGGCCCTGGAGATCACAAAGCCCAGCCGCGAACCAGAGCACCACTGGTATTTTCAACCCCACCCCCATAGCGCATTCCACCCCGGTTCAAGCTCGCTTTCAATCCTTCAAATCCGTACCAATCATCATACTTCTGCGTCCTCTGCGCGCTCTGCGGTTAAAATTTTCGCCTTTTTTGTGTATTTCGCGGTTAAATAATTCGTGCCCGCTTCCCGCCCCAACTTCCTCTTTATCATGGCCGACCAGCTCGCGCCTCGCTGGCTGGAGCCGGCGCACACTCCTCACCTCGATGCGCTCGCCGCCCGCGGCACCGTCTTTGCGCACGCCTATTGCAACTCGCCCATCTGCGCGCCCTCCCGCGCCAGCATGTGCACGGGCCGGCACGTATCCGAAATCGGCGCTTACGATAATGGCGCCGATTTTCCAATCGGCACCCCGACCTTCATGAACGGCCTCGCAGACTCTGATTATGAGGTCTGGCTCTCGGGAAAAATGCACTTCATCGGGCCGGAGCAACACCACGGCTTCCAACGCCGTCTCACCACGGAAATCTATCCTTCCACCCATGTGTGGACACCCGACTGGAACGAAAGCCCCGTCCACAATCCCGGCACCGCGGTCGACCAGCTGCAGACTGCCGGCCTCTGCACTTGGAACCTGCAATTGGATTACGACGAAGAAGTGCATTTCCGCGCCCTCGAAGCGCTCAGAGAGCTCGCCCGCCACCGGGAAGAACCGGACGCGCCCCCGTTTCTTCTTTGCGCCAGTTACACCCACCCGCACGACCCCTTCACCACCACTCAGCAGTGGTGGGATCTGTATGACCACGATGCAATTCCCATGCCCTCGGCCCCGGCCGAACCGCTTGCCGAAATGCACCCTTACAATCAGTGGCTGCAGATCCACCACATGATCGATGAATATCCGCCCCGCGAAGAACACATCCGCAACGCCCGGCACGCATACCTCGGCATGATCAGCTATTTCGATCACCAAGTCGGCACACTCGTCGCCGAACTCGAACGCCTCGGCCTGGCGGACAACACGGTCGTCGTCGTTACTTCCGATCACGGTGAAATGCTCGGCGAACACGGGATGTGGTTCAAACGCACCTTTTTCGAAGACTCCATCCGCGTCCCCTTGATTTTTGCCGGCCCGGGAATCTCGGCCGGTAATTCTGTCGGGGAAGAAGTCTCCCTGCTCGATCTCTTCCCCACCTTTCTTGATCTCGCGGGGGCCAGCGCGGACCAGCCGCATTTCCTTCCTTTGCCCCCCGGGATGGGAGCCAAGACAAGGGGCGCCTCACTGACGCCTTTCCTCCGCGGCGATGCAGACGCCGGAGGCCGTCGCGGCGTCCTCACGGAATACTTCAGCGAAGGCGTCTGCCAGCCGATGCGCGCCGCAATCCAGCACCGGCTTAAATACGTGCATGTCCACGAGGAACCCGAACTCCTCTTTGATCTGGAAACCGATGCGCACGAAACCGTCAACCGTATCGAGGATCCTGCGTACGCCGACCGCCTTCAATCCCTCAAAACGATCGTCCACGAAAATTACGACCCGGCCGCCATGCGCGAAGCCATCCTCGCCTCGCAGCAACGCCGCCGCCGGCTCCATCGCCTTACCACGGAAACAGGCGCCGCTTCATGGGACGTCCAGCCCGACATCGATCCCGCCACCCAATACGTCCGCACCCAGGACGCCCAGGCCACCAACGCAGCCCGCCGCTTTCCAAGAAGGTAGGGCGCCACTCAACCGTGGAGGGCAACGCGTTATCCCCACTCTGTCGCGCTCTGCAGGGTGCCTTCGGTCTTGTGTTATGCGCTCCGCGCAGTGGCAGTATCGTTGCCGCTGTCTCTGCAAAACGGTTGCGACAAAGCGCAACCCTCCTGCGATGCGACGGTCACCCTTGGAGGGCAATGCTTCGTCATTGCCGCCTTCGTCGTCCAATGCGGTCCAGTGCGATCAGTAAAAATAATACATCAAAAACACCGCGGTCCCGCACAAGAGCCCCGCCCAGAAGCGGTCTTCTTTCCACAAGACCGGCTGACACTCTTCCAGGCTCGCTTCCCCGGCCTTGGCACGACGCACCGCATCCAGCGCCGACGTCAGAAAAGCGCCGAATACCAGGAATCCCCCGACTCCTCCCGCTACCGCCGGGGATAACCCCGCTTTCGCCATCAAGATTGCCAGCACCGCCAGCACTCCCAGGCCAATCAAAATCAGTTTGCCCGCCCGCTTCACCTTCGATGGGTCGTGACCCCCGAGCTCCGTCCACGTCATCTTGCTTTTCTCCGCGTCCGGTTGAGTCATCAGGCTCACCGTGACGTGCAACACTGTTGAAATCACGGCGGCCAGAAAGACACTGTGCATGAAGTTCAGTTGCTCACCAAAGAAAGCCCCTTCCGCGCCCAGTGTCGCCGCGTAAAGGGGGGGCAATCCGTAAGAGCATGCCACTCCCGCGAGAATCGCCACTATCGCCCCCGCCGCCGTCGCCCGCTTCCAGAACATTCCCAAGGCAAACGCCACCACGACACCCGCTATAAGTTTGGACTGGTGGCTCGCGATGTGCAGGAAGAAACTTTCCTTCGAGTTTGGATCCATCGTAAAAATGCAAATGACTGCCGCCGCTACCAGGAAAATTGCGATCCAGATCCGGCCCACCAGCACCAGCTTGTGCTCGTCCGCGTCCGGATTGATATACCGCTTGTAAAAATCCATCGTCACTATGGTCGCCCCGGAATTCATCATGGAGTCCAGGCTCGAAAGAATCGCTCCAATCAATCCCGCCGCCACGAGACCCACCACTCCGAATCCCACCGGGGCCACGATCTCTTTGAGCAAAACCGTGAACGCGGCATCCTGCGCCACTTCCATTCCGCGTTCCCTGAAAAGATAAAACGCCGCGATCCCGCCTCCAATGGACATGAACGGAATGAGCAGTTTGAAAAATCCTGCCAGGATGATGCCGAGGCGCGCCTCCCGGTCACTCCGCGCGGCCAGGGCGCGCTGCACGATGAACTGGTTAGTGCCCCAATAATAGAAATGGAGGATCATCAATCCCGATAAAACTCCGGTCCAGGGCAGTTGGCCGTGATCCGCCGGGAGATAAAGGTGCATCTTGCCCTGCCCCATCGCATCCGCCGCGGCATCGATCTCCCGCATTCCCCCCCAGCCGCCGATTTCCGCCTGGCTGAAAACCAGGGCGCCCACGATGACGGCCCCCACCAGCATCAGGATCGACTGCAGCACGTCCGTCACGATCACCGCCTTCAGTCCACCGATGATGGTATAGGTCCCCGTGACCAGCGCCATCAGCACGATCCCCAGCTTGTAATAAGTCGGATCCACCGGACCCGGCTCCTCCTGCAAGAGAATATTCAGCGACCGCGACCCGATATAGAATCCCGGCACCATCTGGATCACGACGATGACGATCACCATGATGATCGCGTAAGCCACGCGGCTGCGGTCGTCATACCGCCGGCTCATGTATTCACTCAAGGTGTAAAGATTCAGCTTCCGGTAAACTGGAAGAAACCCGTAACACAAGAGCAACAACCCGAAGATGGCACTGATCTCAAAATGGCTCTGCGCGAAGCCAACGCTGAATCCCACCCCCATCATGCCGACGATGTGATTGGCCGAGACATTGGAGCCGAAAATGGAACCCGCTACCCCCCACCAGCGCGCGTTCCTGCCGGCGAGAAAATAATCCTCTGAATCTTCCTCCTTGCGCCCGGCCCACAGACCCAACCCCATCACCAGGATCAGTGAACCGGAAAATATAAACAGATCAAAAGTCGTTAATACGTTCATTGCATCCCCTTATCTTCCATCTTCCATCTTCCATCTTCGCCGCCGGGAGGCGGCTATCCCAGCGGCACCCCGGCCTTCCGGCGCAATTCATCCAGCGCCCGCATGTTTCCCAGGCTGTCCTCCTTCGAAATCCACGGCTCGGCCTCGCCCGCCACCGCCGCGGCGAATGCGTCTGCTTCCAAGGCATAAAGTCCCCGGTCTCTCTCCGTGCCCACGACCTCGCTCTGGCCCACCTTGGTCAACCGGAATCCGCTCTCGTTAAACCAGAACGCATCGACGTCAATCCGGCCGTCGGTCCCCGCGATATGGGTCGAGGCATCCGATTCCACGGTCATGCCGCAAGTGAATGTCACCAGTAAGCCGTCCCCGAATCGCAACACCCCCGCAGCGTAATCGTCTACCCCCATCGGATGCAGGTGTGCCATCGCTTCCATGTCTGTCGGTTCCCTCCCCGCCAAGGCGCGCGCAAAATTCACGCAGTAACATCCCACGTCCATGAGTGAACCCCCCGACTGCTCGGGATGATAACGCGCGTCTTTCGGATTGGCTTCGCGGCAGAAAGTGAAATTTGTCCGGATCAGCCGAGGTTCCCCGATCACACCGGATCGCACCGCGCGGATCAGTTCTTCCGTGCCGGGCGCCGCCCGGTACATGAACGCCTCGATCAAGATTTTTCCCGTCTTTTCAGAAATCGTGAACATTTCCTCCGCGTCCTTCGCGTTGCCCGCCAACGGTTTTTCACAAAGCACGTGCTTCCCCGCTTCCATCGTCTTGATCGACCATTCTTTATGCATCCCGTTGGGCAGCGAGATGTAAACCGCGTCCACATCCACGTCCTCCAGGAGTTCGTCATAACTCCCATGCGCCCTTCCCTCGAAATCCCTCACGAACTCCTCCGCTTTGTCCAACGCACGCGACGCCGTGGCCGCCAAAACCCCCGTCCCGGATTCAGGCAACTCTCCCGCAAATTTCCTTGCGATCATCCCCGTCCCAAGAATGCCCCACCGTAATCTCTCACTCATAAATCGTGTATCGGTCCTCTCTCCTAATCCGGTATATTACGAAAAACCTTGTTCATCGTCCCGCCTTCCACGGGCTCGGCAAATAGCGCTGCAGGAACTTGTCAATCGCTTGCGCGACGGGCAGTCTGTCTTAAATCCCGAAGCATCCAAGACCAAAATGGAGCCCGTCAAGATAGGATTTATCGGCGCCGGAGACGTTTCCCTCCTCCACTCCCAAGCGGTGGAGAAATGCCCGGGAGCGGAACTCGCCGGTCTTTGGAGCATCGATGAAGCATTGAACCGCGACAAAGCGGCGCGCTTCGGCTGCCGGGTCTATCCCGATCCGGAAGCGCTGGTTTCCGACCCCGGCATCGACGCGGTCCTCATCCTCACCAACCTCGAAAGTCACACGCAATACGCCCTCCAGGCTATCGACGCCGGAAAACATGTCCTCATCGAAAAACCGGTGGCGCCCACCCTGGCAGAAATCGATAAATTGCGTGACGCCGCGGCTGCCCGCGGGGTCGTCGCCATGCCGGGACACAATTACATCTACGAGCCCGGCATCCAACGCACCAGGAACCTCCTCGGATCCGGAAAACTCGGCGACCTCGTCTCCGTGCATATCCTCTACAACATTCATCACCCGGAAGAAATCGCGCGACGGTATCCCGGCGTTATCCGCCACATTCTCACCCACCACTGTTATATCCTTCTCTATCTGGCCGGCCTGCCCCAGAGCCTTTCCGCCCTCAGCTCGGTCATTCATTACGAAGATTTCCGGGAAGAAGATCTCGCCATGGCGAACCTCAAAATGAAATCGGGCGCACTCGCCCACTTCAGCGCCAGCTTCGCCGCCGACGACAATGCCTCGGATCCGTGGACTTTCGTGGTGAAGGTCATCGGCACAGGGGGCGCCACCCGCTTCAGTTACCGCGATTGGGTGGAAAATATGCCCGGACCCGTCCACGCCCACACCTGGTCGGCTTACCAGTCCGGCATCGATAACGAGGTCGCCCACTTCGTGCAAGACTGCATCGCCAAAGGTGCGCCGCCGCTCTCTTCACTCGACGACGCCGCCGTCTGCCTGCGCATCATCGAGGCCTGCGAAACCTCCATCGCCGAAGCTCGCACCGTGGACCTTTAAAGTGGGGCAGGTTTCCAACCTGCCCGAAAGACTTCCCAGGTTTGCCAAAGGCTCCCCGGTCCGCCCACTCACTCCACCCTGTATACCTTCCCGGCGTGCGTCAGCACGAGAATCTCGCCCTCCGGGTCTTCACAGAAAGCCGTGAACTTGTAGGCTTTCTTATCCTCGCCTTCCGGCCGCTCAAAAATCAGGTGGTTCTCCACCACCGCCTCCGCCGCCGGATCATAGCGCAGCGCCCAGATCCGCCCGGAAATAAAGTCTCCGTATATGTAATATCCCGTCAGTCGAGGCACGCGTGAGCCCCGGTAAACAAATCCGCCGGTAATGCTCAAACCGTCGGCGTGACTGTATTCGTGGATCGGCTCGATAAACTCCGCGTCCGGTGGGGCCGACAAATTTTTCTGCGCAAATTTTCGCGCGCCTTCGCGGTAACTCCATCCGTAATTCCCTCCCTTGACCACGAGATCGATCTCCTCCCACAAATCCTGACCCACGTCGGCGCACCAGAATAGGTCGTTCTCCGTATCGAAATGTACGCCCCACGGATTCCGAAATCCGTAAGCGAAAATCTCAGGACGTGTCCCCTCCATCCCCACGAACGGATTGTCATCCGGGATCCCGTACTCCCGATGTCCCGCCCTGGTGTCCACGTCAATCCGCAGCACCTTGCCGTTCAGCACGAAGAGATTCTGGGCCAGGTTCAAGGGATCATCGCGTTTTCCGCCGTCCCCGAAACAAATGTAGAGATATCCATCCGGACCGAAGAGAAGGTTCCCGGAGTTATGATTCCAGAAGGGCTGGGCCACCTCGAGCAGGACTCTTTCCGAATCCGGATCCGCCCGGTTGGAGTCTGCTCCTGAAACCCGCATTTCACTCACGACACTCTGCTTGGGATCCTGCATGGTGTAATAAATGTAAAACTTTCCGTTCTCCGCAAAGCGCGGGTGAAATGCCAACCCCAATAATCCCTCTTCGAAAGCTTTCTCGATGAGTTGGCGGTCCGAGATGTCCAGGAATACCTCCGGCTTCGCACTTGCGTCATTCTCCGGCAAGATCACGATTTTACCTCCCTGCAAAATCAGGAATTGCCGGCCGCTCCCGTCCGGAGGCACCACCACGCTTACCGGCAAAGGCAGTTCCAGATTCTCGAATGCCCGCACCAACTTCACGGCTTCGAGATCGTTAGCCTGGGCTTCGGCGGCTGCCTGGAAAAAACAGATTACTGCGAGAAGTGTCTTGAGTGGTTTTGGGAGGAATCTCATGAGGTGAAGTGGGAATTGCAGATGAGCATTCAAGCACTTCTCCCGATACGCCTCCAAGAAAAAAGAGTTGCGTGCCGCCCCCTTGGAATCCGCCCCTCGGCCGGGGGAGGATAGCACCTGGCCGCTTTTAAGAACAAAATCCCGATCTCCCCTGCCTGCCGCTTACGCCGAGGCGGAAACGCTCCGCGCGACCCTGCGGATCGCATCGGGATCGATACCCTCCTCCGAAGTGAGCAACATGTGCGCGAACTCCCCGCTGCTCCAGACCGCCGCCAGCCATTGATCCATCCGCTGCACGGCGGGCTGCGCCGGTCCCGGGAGATTCTCCCCGGTCCCGAGCCGATAAGATGCGAGATGGAACATGCGTCCATCGCGCTCAAAACAAACGATCGTAACCAGACCGTCCTCAGAATGCACTTCCTTGCATCCGAAGGCGCCTCCGACCTCCGCGCGTAACGCGAGGGCACTCTCCAGGGAAGGCTCCACAGCCTGCAACCAGCCGTAAACCTCCGTGTGACCGGCGTTCACCAGGTCCAGCTGCGAACGTCCCTTGGTCAAATCCAGAACCGCCGCCAGGATCGCCCCCTGCCAGCCGCTCTCATTTTCACGATCCCCCAATGGCAACCATCCCGCCAGCCCCGCAAAGACTCCAATCAGGATCACCGCGGCCAGAGCGCTGACCGCCGTCGCCCACCGGAATCCGCTGCCGCCGGCGGCATCTTCCCGGCTCACGTCGACCCCGTGCAAAATGTTGTCGTAGAGATCTCCAGGAACCGGGATCTCCTCCAGCGCGCGCACCACTTCCCGGTCGAACCGTAACTGCTCCTCGAACCAGGACCGCAACTCGGAGTCCTCACGCACCAGGGCCAAAGCTTCACGGATCTCGGGGTCATCGCGGTCGCTCTGATTGGGCCGATACGCATTGAGAATGAATTTGGCCCGTTTCTTATCCATGTTCCGCGCTCCTTCCTTTAAGCTTCTTGAAATCCACAATCTTCCCGGCTGCGCCCCGCGCCGGCTTATCCACCAGGGCGCTACGGACCCGGTCCCGGCCCCGTGACAATCGGGTCATCACGGTTCCTATGGGAATATCGAGAGCTTTCGCAATTTCTTTGTAACTGAATTCCTGCGTGTAAAAGAGCATCAAGGGAACCCGGTAACTTTCGTCGAGGTCGTGTATCACTTCGATGATTCTTGCGTGATCGACCTTTTTGTCGCCCCCGTGCTCCACTGCCGGAGTCTCCTCATGAAAATCTTCCAACTCTTGATAGCGCACCCGTCCGCGGCGGCGGATTCCCTTCAGAAATTCGCGGTGCAACGTCGTAAAGAGCCAGGATTTAACCTTGGCGGCCTCCCGCAGCTGGTGGCCCTTCTTCGCCCAGATAAAAAACGTCTGCTGCGTGAGATCGGCGGCATCCCCCTCGTTCCGCGCCAGGCCCAGCGCGAAGCGATAGAGCTTCTCGTAATAAGAATCCACAATCTCCTGAAAATCGGGCGTCGCCATGGTGCCTGGTCTGCTCTACCGGATTCGCGATGGATCCGGTCACGCTGTAAGATACCCCGGGAGCACGGTCTATTTCATAAAATCACGCCCCTGATTCTTCCCGCCCGGCCGGGAGAGACACGCCCACGACGCCGCGTTTTTCCTCCTCTATCAACCGCAATTGCCCGCAGGCCGCCTCGATATCGTGACCCTTCTCGCGCCGAAGCGTCGCGGGCACCCCCTCGGATCGCAGCACCCCCTGGAACCGCTCCTGTGTTTCCCGGGAGGGTCGGCGCCAGGGCAGGCCCTCCACCAGGTTGTAAGGAATCAGGTTGACCTTTGCCGACAAGCTGCGCGCGCACGAGGCCAGCAGCTTGGCTTCTTCAGGGGCATCGTTTACCCCTTCGATGAGGATATACTCGAAGGTAATGTGCTGCTTCTTCTTCGACCGGTAATACCGCAGCGATTCGAACAATATCTCCAGGGGATACTTGCGGTTGATCGGCATGATCCTTTCACGGACCTCGTCCGACGCTCCGTGCAGGGATACCGCCAGTCGGATTTGTAACGCTTGATCCGCCAGCTTCCGAATCTGCGGCGCCAGGCCGCTGGTCGAAACCGTGAGATGGCGGGCGCCGATGCCGATTCCCCAATCTGCATTAATAATGCCAATGGCCTTGAGGACGTGCTTCAAATTCGCCAAGGGCTCGCCCATTCCCATAAACACGATATTGTTGATTCTCGCTTTACTGAGTCGCTCCACCTCCAAGACCTGCGCCACGATCTCGCCGGCATCGAGGTTCCGGGTAAACCCCGCCAGGCCGCTGGCGCAGAATTTGCAATCGTAAGCGCAACCCACCTGGCTGGATACGCAGAGTGTGCGACGATCGGATCGCTCGCCATAGAATGAGGGAGATGCCGGGATTAGCACCGTTTCCACGAAGCGACCGTCTCTAAGCCGAAAGAGGTATTTGCGCGTCTCGTCTCCCGAGCCCTCCCAGTCCACCGTTTCCAGGCCGGTGAGCGCATGGTTTTCCTCCAGGTGCGCCCTCAACCCGCGATCAAGGTTCGTCATCGCGGAATAATTCCCGACCCGCTTTTTATAAAGCCAATCCAGAATCTGGTCAGCCCGGAAAGAGGGTTCTCCCCTTTCGGCCAGGAGCGCCTGCAACTCCGCCCGGTCCAACCCGCAAATACTGCTCTGGGGAATTTCCATTAATCCGGTATCATTTCCACCCCGCATCTATTGATCATAGATCCGCCCTCCCATTTCCCTTACTCCAGTTAGGTCTCAATTTCACAAGATTTCTTTTGTTTCCTCCACCTGCCGATGCTCATATCTCCAGACCTGTGAAACCGATCGTCCTCATCCTTTGCACCGGAAACTCCTGCCGCTCCCAGATGGCCGAAGCCTTCCTCCGTGAAGCCGCCGGCGATCTCCTCAGGGTGGAAAGTGCGGGTTCAGACCCCTCCGGATACGTCCACCCTCTGGCTATCCAGGTGATGCGCGAGCGCGGCCTCGACATCAGCGCACAGCAGTCCAAGCATCTCGACGATTTCCTTTCCGCAAACGTGGAAACCGTGATCACCGTATGCGGAAACGCCGATCAAGCCTGCCCCGCTTTTCCCGGCCAACTCCGCCGTTACCATTGGCCCTTCGATGATCCCGCCAAGTTCGAAGGCTCGGAAGACGACGTCCTCCGCGAGTTTCGCAGGGTCCGCGATGAACTCGCCGCCGTCTTTACCGCCTACGCCCGGGGAAGGCTCGACCAGTCTCAGGCTTGATCACGTAGACTCTGCTCGACTTTTCCACCCAAACGAGATAGCGATAGCCGCACGTAATTCTCCATGAAGGCTCACCAGATGTTTCAGGAAATGCCGCCGGATCTGGCCGATAATATCTTCGGCTATCTTCGCGACAACGAGCGCGATGCTTACAAGAGCGTGCTCGCTTCGCTCGCCGGCCAAAGAAAACTCAGACCCGTCTTTGTCCAGCGCAAACCCGTGGAGCAGCAGATGCGATGGCTCCACGACACCCTCAAGCTGAAACCCTGCGACGAACTGGGAGAACATCTCCTGCAAGTCTGGTTGCTCAAGAGTCAGACACCGATGCTCGTCCAGTTCCTCGATGACGTCGGAATCCAGCACGATGGCGATGGAAACGTGGAGGATGACCTTCCGGACGAATTCAAAGCGGGCAGCCTGAAAAAAGCTGTCGACGCCTTGCTCGCCAAGCACCCGGCGCCCGTGGTCCGCCTTTACCTCCACGTCTTCCAGCTCCAGCGTGCCGGCGGCTGGAATGAGCTCCAGGAAATCCTCGACTCCGAAGAGCGTTTTGCAGCCGGCGAAACCGCTTGAGCGGGCCGAGCCCTAACTCTGGTAATAATAGTACTCTACCGCCTCCGCCAAACCGCGGCTGCAGCACTCCTGCGCCACGTATCCACCCTGCTCACGGACGATCTCCTTGACACGGTCCAGAGCGTTTCCTGGACACGCGGTCGCGTGCGCATATTCGCCCGTCAACATCGGCACATCATTGTAATTGTCCCCCGCCGCAAAAATAAACTCCGCCGGCAAATCCAGTAGCCTCGCCAACTCGCCCAGGGTGGTCCCCTTGTTGTACTTGACGTGACAAAAACGCAGGTAAACCGAATTCCTTTGATAGCCCAACGACGGGACATTGCGGCGCTCCCGCTCAATGTACTCGCAAATCAAATCCATTTCCGCATCCGTCCGCGCCACGACACCAGATGGCCCGCCTCCATCCGAGGGCAAGTAAGAAGCGCCTGTCGAGGTCTCAATAAAGTTGCGCATCTTCTTGAAAAACCGCTCGGTGCTGCTGAAAAATTTCTTGTGGTCATGCGCACATTGGGAATTCCACTTTCCATATGCGACCCATCTCCCAAATTTTCCCCGCTGATACAATTCGCTCTCGTGAGCGATGATGTAATCAGGGACCATGGTAACGCCGTGCTGCTGAAATCCCTCCAAGGTCTGATAAAGGGTTCTCCCCGTGTTGATGACCCAGACCGCGCCTTGAGACTTCAAGTCTTCAAGGTATTCCAGCAGCTTCGCATCCAGCGAGATTTCTCCCTCGGGATCGACAAAGGTCCCGTCGAGATCGAAGCACAATAGCGAGGATATCTCTTGCATGCCGAATACAGACTAGCAAAACCAATACACTTGCTCTATCCTGGTATCAAGTAAGCCCTCGAATATCCACAGATACCCAGCGACACCATGAAATCCGCATACGAGCTCGCCATGGAACGTCTCGAGAAACACGCTCCCATCGTAACGTTATCCGAAGAACAAAAAGCTCAGATCGCCGACATCGATGAAAAATGCCGGGCCCGCATTGCGGAACGCAAGTTATCTCTCAACGACCAGATCGACGAGGCCAAAACCTCCGTCAATTTCGTCGAAGCAGAACGGCTCGAACAGGAGTTGGCCCGGGAAATTGCCCGCCTCGAGGAAAAATGCGATGCCGAAAAAGAAAAAGTCCGTGAACAGGCGGCCAAGCCGGCGGACGATCCGTCTTCCGCGGATTAAGCTCCACCGCGATTACTTCCCGAACACGGGGTGTTCCACGATCTCGTAAAGCCTCCATCCCACGGCCCCCAGCAGGGCGAGATGGGCCACCGTGTGCAACCCCCTGACCCACCGCGCGCGGCCGTCCTCCGCCAGGGCCCGCAAGACGGTCTCGGCTCCCCAGACCAGTGAAAACGCCAGGGGAAAATACAGTGTCAGCATGAACCTTTCCCCTTTCCCGATCTGCGCATACCACCCGTAACTCAAGAGATAGAGCATGAAAGTCCCGAGCACAAAGAGGGCAACCAGCCTTCCGCTCTGGAAATCAAGGCGCTGCCAACCCGCGCCTTTCCTCCCGCGGATCCATCCCCCCGTTAATACCACCAGGAGGATCGTAAACAACGCCGCAATATAATAGCCGCGTAACGGCAACAGGCGCTTCCACGGCCGCTTCTCTCCTTCCTTCCGCTGAATCACCCGTCTCGGGAGAAAAAACTCGCGCGCCACCAGGGTAGAACCTTCCACCAACCGTGACCGGTTCTCCTCCGCAGTCCGCGTGCTCATGTACTGAAGGAGTGACGGCTTCTCTTCGGGCGGCAATTTTTCCAGCGATTCCCGGTCCGGGTTCTCCTGCATGAATCTGATGCCGTCATCAAAACTGTCCATCCACATCCAATACCCCGTGTAAGTGTGAAAAGGATTTCCAAAAGCCTCTTGCGAATAGTGCAGACGCGGACCGGAAATCACCAGGAAAGCCACCCCCAGCAGCGCCAGTCCCACAAAATGATTCTGTGGCAGCCATCTCCCCCGCGCCTCAAGCTCCCGGGCCTTCTGTTTCCGAATTAACGCCAGCTCCAGAAAATGCGCCGTGCTCACCACCAGAAAAACGAGCGCCAACGGCTGTACCGAACTCTTCGCCAGGTAAGCCAGGGCCAGCAACACTCCAAGCACTCCGTACCGCCAAAGCGGATTCCTGCGCAAAATCAGGATGCAAAACACCCAGGCAAGGAAGAAAAAGAGGTAATAAATCGGCTCCGGCTGGAAATACACCGCCCGGGGTAGAAATACGCCAAACCCCGTCAACAACACCAGGTTCATCGCCGCGGGTAAACTGAACGCCCGCGAAGCCCACAACATCAACAGCAAGCAGATCACCGCCGTGAAACTCAGGTGAAACCATTTGCCGCGCACAAAGAAGATCTCGTGATCTTCCGAAGCGAATCGCCCGGCAATCCAGGGCCACAATGGGCTCACCACGCCGTCTGTGTAATGCGGCAAGTATCGCCAGAGCACCTCGGTAACTCCCACTTCCCCCCGGACAGCCGCCCGCTTCCGCTCCATGGCGCGCTCCGCCATTTGCATGTTGTGCTCCTGATCACTCTTCAAGCGGTTCTGGTTGAGTTGATGAATCAGGTTGGTCCCCACGTAAAAGTAGACGCAGGTGAAGATCAGCATGAATACGCCCACGGCAACCGAGCGGAGGGAAAGCACGGACCGCCCGGTTTCGGCCGGATCGCCTCTCTCCGCCAATCCCCTGGCGGGCCCCTCACTTGCACCGGTCATCGGCCTGCTCCTCTCATCCCCGCTTCCTTCCAAGACCCGAAACAAGACCGTGCGGGGTTGATGAGATGGCTCCTATAGCCCGCTCTCTCCATGTGATCGCTCCCAGCGCTCGTGCGATTCCGCCGCTAGTTCCAGCGATTGCCGGTAATCCACGAATGCCTCGATCTTCTTGGCTTGTTTTCGGGATTTGCGCGCGATGTCCATCACCACTCTCCCCAGGTCCGTCCCCGGCATCTTCTCCAAGGTCGCCGGGTCCCGTGTCTTCAGGAGCAGCTTCTTGCGAAACCATCCCCCCAGGTACTCGACCTTCTCGATCTCACGGTAAGGGAATTCAATCTTTTCCAGGCCTTCTCCTGCCCGCTTGAATACGCGATCGCGGACCTTGAACTGAAGGACCACGTTCTTCTCCAGTAATCGCAGCTTCCCATCCACGTGCTGATGGCCCAGCGAATCGGTCGCCGGCAGATAAAAAAAGATACTGATGGTGTCTCCGTCCATTTCCTCAGAATCGCCTTCGGACTATAACAGATTCAATGCGCCTCCAGCCAATTCTTTCCCGTCCCCATTTCCACCACAATCGGCACCTTTAGGGGAATCGCCGACTTCATGCATTCCTCGACCATGGGCAGAACCACGGCCTCCTCCCCTTTCCTCAGGTCGAACACCAACTCGTCGTGCACCTGGAGCAGCATTCTCGTCTCGAGACCCTTTTCTCGCAACGCCGCATCCACCTTGCTCATCGCTATCTTGATCATGTCCGCGGCCGAACCCTGAATTGGAGTATTGATTGCGGTGCGCTCCGCCGCCCCGCGAACGGTCGCGTTCGCCGAATTAATATCCCTCAAGTACCGGCGGCGGCCGGTAATCGTTTCGACGTAACCCTTCTCTTGTGCCGTCCCAATGCACTTGTCCATGTACTTTTTCACCCCGGCATACTGCTTGAAGTATTCCTCGATAATCCTGCTTGCCTCTCCCCGCGGGATCCCCAGCCGCTGCGACAATCCGAATGCGGAGATTCCATAAATAATTCCGAAGTTCACCATCTTCGCACTGCGCCGCATCTCGGCTATGACGTCCCCCAACTCCACCCCGTAAACCCTCGCCGCAGTCGCCGTGTGAATGTCCAATCCGTCCCTGAAGGCGTCCTGCATGGCTTTGTCTCCGCTTAACTCCGCCATCACACGCAGCTCGATCTGAGAATAGTCCGCCGAAAGCAACAGGTGATCATCATCCCGGGGCACGAATGCCCGCCGGATCTCCCTGCCCTGCTCAGTCCTCACAGGAATGTTCTGCAAATTGGGGTTACTGGAGGCCAGGCGCCCGGTCGCCGTCACCAACTGCTGAAAACTCGTGTGCACCCGTCCCGTCTCCTCAAACACCGCCTCCGGCAGGGTGTCGACGTAAGTGTTCTTCAGTTTAGTCGCCTCCCGGTAACTCAGAATATTTTCCACGATCTCGTGGTGCGGCGACAGTGCTGTCAATACCTGCTCGTTGGTCACATACTGCCCCGTCTTCGTCTTCTTCGGCTTGTCCACGAGCTTCATCTCGTCGAACAACACCTCTCCCAACTGCTTCGGCGAGTTCAGATTGAATTCCCTCCCCGCCGCCTCGTAGATCTGTCCTCGGAGTGCTTCTATTCTTACGGTCAACTCACCGCTGATTATTTCCAGCGCATCGATGTCCACCACGATCCCCTCCCGCTCCATCCTCACCAGAACCTGAATCAAGGGACATTCGATCTCATAGAAGACCTTTTCCTGGGATTTCTCTTTGAGTAGCGGCCGCAGGATCTCACTCAACTGCCAGGTTACGTCCGCGTCTTCGGTCGCGTATTCCGCCACTTTGTCCAGGGACTCCCGGGAGACATCGAGCATGCTCAATTGCCCTCCCTCGCGATCTTTTTCACCAATAAGATTCTTGATCGATATGGGCGTGTATCCGAGGTAAGCCTCCGCCAGGAAATCCATCTGGTGCTTCTGATCCGGCTCCACCAGGGTGTGCGCCAGCATGGTATCGAAAAACGGGCCCGCCGCTTCCACCCCCCTCCACCGAAGCACGCCGAGATCGAACTTCAGGTTATGCCCGATCTTTTCGACGCCTTCTTTTCCAAGAACCGCCTCGAATTCCGCGAGCACCTTGGCGGCCTCCCGCTCTTCTTCGGGAATTACCGCATACCAACCTTCGTGAGCCTTCCACGAAAAGGCTATTCCGATGATCCTGGCCACCTTGGGATCGAGCGCCGACGTCTCCAGGTCGAAACAAAAAGCTTTTTGCTTTTGCAATTCACCGATCAATTTCCTGCGTTCCTCCGCTGTTTCGGCGACGTGGTATTCGTGCTTCACGTCCTTCAGGGTCTTGAGGTCCGGCAGCAAGAGGCCTTGCTCGCTTTCCCCTTCGGCTTCCGCAGCCTTGACACTGTGCCCGCGTCCCGCCTTGAATTTTCCCCCGAAGAGCCGTTTGCCAATCGAGTTGAATTCGAATTCCACGAAGAGATTCTTGAGCGCAGTCTCATCCGGCTCCTGCAGTTCCAGATCCTCCAGCCCGACGTCCAGGGGAACTTTGAGATCAATGGTGGCCAGGCGCTTGGACAACAATCCCTGCTCCCCATAGGTTTCCACGTTCTCCTTCTGCTTCCCCTTCAGTTCATCGCTGTGCTTGATCAGCTCTTCGACGCTGCCGTATTTCTTAATGAGCTTCTTCGCGGTCTTCTCCCCGATACCCGGAATCCCGGGAATATTGTCCGAAGCATCACCCCACAGACCCAGGATATCGATGACCTGCTCCGGGCGCTCCACTTCCCACTTTTCCAGCACCTCCGGCACTCCCAGGATTTCGACCTCGCCTCCCGAGCGCCCGGGTTTGAACATGAATACCCTCTCCGACACCAGCTGGGCGAAATCCTTATCCGGTGTCACCATGTAAACCTCGTAATCCTCGCCGGAAGCGTCCGCCTGCTTGGCCAGGGTTCCGATAACATCGTCAGCCTCGTACCCCGGCACCGTCACCTCGGGGATATTGAACGCCTCCAGCAGGCGCGCGACCTGCGGAATCGCCAATTCAATATCCTCCGGAATCTCTTCCCGTTGCGCCTTGTATTCCTCGAACTCCTCGTGACGCGCCGTCGGCTCTTCCGTATCGAAAGCCACCCCGATGTGGGTGGGTTTGCGGTTCTTCAAAAGATCCACAAGGGTATTGGTGAACCCGTAAAGCGCGGAAGTGTTCTCGCCTTTACTCGTGAAGATGGGATTGCGAATCAATGCGAAATGCGCCCGGTAAATCAAGGCCATCCCGTCGAGAAGAAAGAGCTTCTTCGCCATTACCCGAATCTAGGCCAACGCCCCGCAAGAACACCAGTATTTTGCGTCGTTCCTCCGCCCATCCGGTTATCGGTGATCCGTTATCAGGTCCAGAGCTCGAGAAGCCTCTTCTCATCACCGTTAACTAACAACTAATAACTAATAACTGATAACTGATAACCGGGCGCGAAGCACCCCCCCTTAACCGCGCTCTAACGGGATCTCGAGCAGCTTGTCCGGGGACTGCGTGAATTCCCGGGCGGAAAAACACCAGATCACCAGCTTTTTCCCATCCCAATACCCCGGAATCGAGGCCGCGTGACGGAATAAACTGCGCCGCGCTTCACCCGATCCGGAACCGCGCACCCCCACCAGGTCGATGGCGAACCCAAACCTGTTCTGCAGTTGATCCAACAAACCCGCGCGATCGCAATGTAACCCGTTGGAAGCTCCCTCCTGAAAAACCAGAGTGTGACTGTCCCCCAACAATAACACCGGACTCTCGGAATCCGGAGCCACCGCCTCCAGGCCGTCCCCTGATTCAATCCCGGCATAGCGCACCTCCAGGGATTCTTTCCCCAAGACTTCCGCTTCATCGTCCCCCACCAAGTCGCCTCTAATTTCCAGCTTCTCAGGTTTTGAAAGCACAAACTTACGGCCGTCTGCGCTCCGCGCCTTCTGCGCCCACTCCTCTTCTTCAAACAATTCGTGAATCAGTTCCGCCGTCTTCTCGCACGCTCGAGGGGACCAATGCGTGTCCTGGGCACAATACACCTTCTCATCCGCCGTCATCTCCCGAAAGACAGATTCCAAGTCCAACACCCGAATTCCCTCCTCCCGGAGACCCGCGTAAAACGGTTCCGCGGTCGCCGGGTCCGCCCTTTCCGCCCCCGCGATCAACTTACCGGGATAAATCGCGGCCTTCGCGGGAACCGGCGCCAGGATCAGTTCGATGCCCTTTTCCTCGAGCAGACGGTGAAAATAAAGAATGAATGGCGCCGGGTTCTGACCGTTCACCGCCGTCTCTTCCCAATTCTTCGTCCAGAATTCTCCCTCGGCGAGGTGCTCCACTTCCCGCGTCAGAAAAAGCCAGTTATCGTCCGCGCCGCGCACCGCCCTCCGGCTCTCTTTCCTGGCATTCTCGGCCAGGAGACGGCATTGCTCCGTGAAATCTCCCTCCGCCCGCGAACAGGCGGAACCGGCCCAAAGCGCGCCCAACACCAGGATGGCGGCGGTAATTCTACGAAGCAGGGCTCGCAATGTCATAATACAAATCCAAATCGAACTCCACACTCGCATTGAACTGACGCTCGCTGATCAATTGAGGGTGCGCCTTGAAGGGCTCGAGCTTTAAGGTATAACTCGTGCCGATTTCCCTGGGAAAGGCCTCGAGCACCTGGTTGTCCATAATTACCCAATGCATGACTTGGAGCCGCCGGGCATCGCATTCCCCGGACACGACTTCGTCAATTTCGTAGGTATAAGCCGCCAGCGCCCGACGGTAAGTATCCAGACTTTCCACCGACGGCGTCGGCGTCATCTCCACGAGCCGGCCGCGCACTTCGAGCGCGGGAACCTCTTCCCGTGCCCCGATTTGCTCCGCCCAATAGCTTCGGTGCGCGCCGCACTCCCCGGCTTCAAACGCCCGCGCATAAATCCCAACACCCATCAGCTTGCCTTCCCACTTTCCGCCGAAAACCAGCCTCTCCGCTCCATCGGCGGCCGCTGATTCACTTGCCTTCCCGGTCGCCGGCTTGCCGTCGACCCAGAGCTGCCAGGCGCCGCCCGTCCGCGACAGCCCGGCGTGCACCGGCTCCCCGGGACGCAACTCGCCCGCCGGGCTCTCTCCGGCGATAACGCCCCCCACCGCCAGAACCAGTTGCACCCCGCGCTGGTAAAGCGAAACGCCCGGAAATCTTAAGACCGCCGCATCTTGCTTCCCGTCACTGTTAACGAGCACTTCCACGCTGACATCGGCGCCGCCCTTGAGAACCTCCGCGATTCGCCCCTCGGAGCCGTCGTCCACCAGGAACTCTCCCCCGCCGGAGTGCATCTCCTGGTGACGAAAATAGCGCGCCCGCCCCTTCGGCTCGACCGCGCAGATCGCGCGCGCGTCACCGAGCGGTATTTCGTTTTTCTTTTGGAGATTTTCCCACAGAAAAACGAGACCATCGGCGTTTGAAGGCCACTCAACAGTTTCTCTCCGCACTTCCGGAGCCGCCACTTCCGCCCCGGGACCCACTTTGGAACGATTTACCGAGGAGACTTTACCCCCCTTCGGTTCCACCCATAGATCCGGAAAGAAATCCCCCAGGCCGGAGTTGTTGGTAATTCTGAGGACATTTTCGACCTTGTTCAGCCGCTCATTGAAACGGCCAATGAAGAAGTCTGCATCCTTACCTCCGGCGGAAATCTTGTTCTCCCCCGGGTCCCCCTCTTTGTAAGGTCCGGTGAATGCGAAGAACCGCACGTGATTGCTCCAGCGCGGATGATACAGTTCGTGCCCGTCGATTCCCGGCACCTGGCTGACATCCACTTCCCAGGTCTTTTTTCCGCCGTTCGTGAAAAAATGCAGCACCTTGTGCCCGCCCTCGAATACCCATGTCACGTAACTGTTATCCGGCGCACACGAAGGCCAGCACCCACGGAAATACTTGTTCCACTCTCCCTTCGTGAAATCGACTGCGCCCGCCGACGGCCAGGGGAAAAGACCACAGGCCCGCAATCCGTCCGCCGATAGCTGAAAATTATCCGGCGTCACTACCGTTTGATCCCATACCAGCTCGATTTTCTCCGGATCATTCAAGGGAAAGCGAACGATCTTTTTCGCGAAAATCGATGCCGTGGTCTTGGGCTGAAAACCGGTGGCCGCGTAAACCCAGTCGACCTCGGTCTTGGGATCCCTCCACACATCCACCGCGTATCCTTTGCCAAGCTTCACGATGTTCGTCCCATCCCAGTCGACCTGATACATGGTGACATCGAAATACTTTCCCTTTCCTGCCTTCTTAACGTCCTTGTAACTGTAGACAATTCGTTCCCCGCCCGGAGTGATCAAGGGCCTCGCGTAATTCGATTTTTCCTTCAGGATCACCCGCACCCCCTTGCCATCCCGGCTGTCCAGCCCCATCAGGTAATGCGACTTGTTGTTAACGTAGGTGTCCGGTTTCTTGGAGTCCTGACTCTGCGTCCAAACCGCCTTGGTCGCTGCGCCCGTAAACTGCTCAATCTGGACGGAGACAGGCGCGTTCGGATCCACCGCCGCAGCCCCACCTTCCGTCACGGAGTCGCAACCACATACGGCGCAGGCAGCGAGCACCAGGCTCCATCGGAAAATCTTCAACATTAACTCAGCTCGATTGGCATTCTGCCCGATTTCGACCCCGGGAAAAAGAATAGATCCTCGTTCCACACTCGATTTTCAACCAATATCTCAAGTCCTCACACCTTTCTTTCCGGCCTCCCATTCCAGCCTGCTTGCTGATTCCGCGCTCCGGCGGTAAATTCGATCAGCCCATCATGGTCGTCGACTCCGGAACCCGAATCTCTTGCGTGACCCGCCATCTGAGGAGCCAGACGCTCGAAATCAGGGTTTCACCGGCCCCCCCGGCCTTTCGTCCTTTGTCATTGCCGTGCCCGCATACAATCTGGAGCCCAATCCCGTGACCCGCCTGCCCTCTTCAATCAAGTCCGTCTTCGGCCGATTCCCTCTCGCGGCCCTCCTCGCGCTGGTCGTCCTCTGCCTCGCGCTCAAGGAGAATTATCCGTTCTCCCATTTCCCCATGTATTCCTCCTTCACCGATTTTACCTTTTACGTCTACCTGACAGACGCCGAGGGCGATCCGATCCCCACCGAGACCATCACTTACATCCGCACCGGAAAAATAAAAAAAATCTTCGACTCCGAACTCAAAACTCTTTCCAAGGATCTCGATAAACGAAAGCGAGAGCTCACCCCGGCGGATAAAGAAGACGCGGGTCTCCTCGTCCTTCGCTGGTATTACAACAATGCTCCCTCCGCTTCGCGGCCCCGGCTCGACGCTCTCGGCGCTCTCGAATTACACCAGGTAGATATCGTTGTCGCCGACGGCGAGATCGTGGAAAAGCCTTCCCAACGTATCGCCCGGCTGGAACTTCCGCCCTCACCCCCCCAGGAAGGCTAATCACCAAATTAGAACCGAAGCTCGATTCCGCGGACACCCATGGCCAAACCGTTCACCACGCCGTCCTTTCAGCGCTTCGAAATGTTCATCATGCGCGTGCTCCTGGCCCTTGTGATCTGGGACATTTTCCCCGGGGCCATCTCCTTCCGGGAACAACCCGCTCCCTCCGGCCTGGCGCACTTTCTCGATCTTACTTTCCTTTCCGAACCAGGCGCCCTGCGCCTCCCTCGAATCCTTCTTTTCCTGGCGCTTGCCCTTTACTGCAGTGGATGCCTCCTCTGGATCGCCCTTCCCGTGATACTTATTCTCACCGCGGCGGTGGGCAGCCTTGCAAATTCCCAGGGCGCCATCACCCACAGCACCCAGCTTCCCGTCCTCGTCATCTTCGCGCAATGCGTTTGGTATCTTTACGACGCCCTCCGCAACCGTCTGCGAAAGTCGCCCGCACCCCAAGACGCCCGGCTCCAGGCTAACCGCACCGCCGCCTTCATCGCCCAACAGGCCGTCGTCAGCGCTTACGTGGTCACCGCCCTCTCGAAAATCTTCACCTCAGGCCTGGTCGGTTGGATATCGGATGCGCGCTATTTTCCTCTCCAACTCGTTAAAACCGCCCGCATGGATTATTACAACACCCTCACTCTTCCGGATCCGCCGGACGGAGTGCTTGCCCCCGTCCTCCCCTTTCTCCAGGCACTCTTTACTTCCAGCACCGCGCTCACGCGCCTCTTCCTCGCTTCCGGACTCTTCCTCGAGCTCTGCGCCTTCCTCGCCCTCATCGGAAGACGCTGGAATTTCTTCTACGGCGCCTTACTCATCGTCTTTCACCTCACTGTCAGCGCCGTCATGGACCTGCACTTCCAATACAACATTTATCTGCTCGCCATCTTCCTCCTCAACATCCCCTACTGGATCTCGCGCCCCTTTTCATCCCAAAAGGCATGACCCCCTGTTTACCAATTACTCCTCACTCCTCACTTTCCACTCCTCCCCCCTCATCCAAAAACAACACCACCGATGCCGTGTACCCGTGCACGAAACTCTGCTTCCCCACGGGCCCAATTTCCCCGTTGCAGAAGAATCCGCTGCTCGGCGCCTCTCCAAACGCATCCTGCACCAATCCCGCGTCGTGATTGGGCATCCCGAACATCCGTGCGCCCCTCCCCGTACACGTGAAAATCAAGCTCGCAAACGGATTCGTCCCGCCCGTCTGCGCCTCTTCGCATAACCGGCGTAAGTCCTGATCCGCGGCATCCTTGTCGCGCAATTGAAACTGCAAGGTCTGTCCCACGCGGGGAAACGCACCCAGCGCCAACACCCCGGCATCCGGATCACCCCCGATGATGTTGCGCACCAGAAAATCTCCACGGCTGTATTCCTCGAGATATTCCGACATCGCCAGGCCGGCGAAAATATTGCCGCGCGCCATCTCCTGCTCTTCTTCCGCCAGTGATTCGAAAGCCTCTTCCAAAATTTCGAACGCACTCTTGGAGGCGATCTCCACCACGAGATTGTCTTCCACCGACGTAATCGTGTAGGGCCGCCCGATCGGCCGGCACCCCTGGCTCAAAACCCCTTCAAGGCGCACGCCTCCCTGGAAATTCAACGCCAGGACCGCGCAATCTTCGTTCCCAAAACTGTCAAAGAGAAACAGGTCCTCCTCGCGGCTGCCCCCGCTCGCCAGACCGCCGAAACAATGTACCTCCTGATAAGTCGCGTTCCATCCCTTCAGCCAGGTCTCCGCATTCATGCTTACGGGATTGCACAACACGATCCAGGGACCCGCCTTCGCGGGATCGACACCCGTCACTTTCTGCCAGTGATTCGCCCCCTCCGCCCCGTCCACATCGCCGACTTTAATCGGAGAAAACACCAACTCCGTTTCCGGCAAACGAAGAAATAACATGGAAAAACCAGACACTCCCTCGTCCTCTTCCCCCGTGCCAATTAAGCCGTCCGCCGAACATCCCACTACTAAGGGCGCATGACCGTGCACCTGCACGATCTCTACAAATTCATCGACGTGCGTCCTCCAGTCGGAACTCACAAAGGCAAAAACACAGGTGGGCGGACCTCCGAGCTCCCGGAGACATTCTTCCGTTGCCTGGCGCACCACCGCTTCATCGAAAGTCGTCAAAACAATCCGGGAACAGGCGCGGTTGGTCATCCTTGAATTAGTTACTGCGTTTCAATGAATTCCTGAAAGCTACCAGGGACAGGAATCGAACCTGCACGAGCAAAGCTCACTAGATCCTAAATCTAGCGCGTCTACCAATTTCGCCACCCTGGCGTTTCGCGATCCTATGCCGACTACTATACCCGGTCGCCTTGGGGTTGCTCAAACCGATTATCCCCGGCCACCCCCTTCACCTCCCCCAAATGCCCGGAAAATCGAAATCCGCGCAATTTTTCTTCCCCTTCCAGGCCTCGCGAAAGCCCGAGCACCTTAAAAGAGCGACCCATCATCCCGGGATGCGTCAAGGCCTGAAACTGCCGCTGCCACTTCCCCGACGTCCCGGATTGGCCCTCCTGCGCCCGCAGCCAATCCTCAGCCGCGCCCACCAGGAAATGATGCTGGTCCGTAAAGCCCCCGATCTGCCAACCGTTGGCCTCCGCCGCTTCCGCCAGTCGCGTAAAATCCACATGCGCCGTAATGTCACGCGCGCCCACCTCGCGGAAGGGATCTTCCGAAGCCCGGTGATCCTGATAACAACGCAACGTCCCATCGATCCTCTCCCGCGCGTAATATTCCTCGCGCGGAAACCCGTAATCGATGATAAACGCCACTCCGGAATCCATCGCTCCGGCGAGCGCCTCCATCCACGCATCCGCCCGCAGGCAGATCTCGCTAGTATAGCCGTCCGGATAATCCGAACCCATTTTCTGCAGTTCCGCCGACAATTCCGCCCCTGGTTCGCCCTCCATGATCTCCCATTGGAAAGCGCCTTCATCATCGATTCCCACCCCCAGCTCCCTCCACCGCCCCTTTTCACAGCGCACTCTTTTGAAAGGAAAAGCGTCCACTAATTCATTGCAGAAATATATTCCCCGCAATCCACCAAGATCCTCCAAGCGCGACACCCAGCGCACCCGTTCCTCCGGACGCGTCTCCAGGCGCTCGCGCTGTGCCTCGCGCATGGACTCCAGCGGTTCTACGAGCACATACTCCACCGATGCAAACATCTCCGGCTGTCCCTCCTCTGCCGCTTCCAGGATGTCTTCCGCCAGCTGCCCGTCATGCCCACCCTGCTCCACCACCGTGAATCGCCCGGGACAACCCATCCGTTTCCATACCTCCGCAAATTGCTCGGCAAGAATCCGGCCGAAACAGTTCCCAACGCTGACACTGGTGAAATAGTCTCCACGCCGGCCCGTCACCTCCCGGCCGCCGGCCGCGTAAAACCCGCCCTCGGGGTCGTAAAGCGCCGTCTCCATGAATTCATCGAACCCGATCGCCCCCTCGCGTCGAATCCGCTCCCGAATCCCCTGCTCTAATTCACCTTGGCCCATCGTCGTCCCCCAGCATCCAGCATCTATCTTCCATCTTCCATCTTCAATTTTCCATCTCCCCTCCGCCTTCAATACCCCTTGCCCTCCCCCGGGGATCGGGCCATATTCGTCCCTGACGTCCGCCCATCCATGAATCTTTTTTCGGCACCGGCGCGGGATCCCGGCGAACCCGGCTTCCTCTACAAAGAACCCCTCTGGCGAAAACGCTGGCTCCGTATCGCGATCTACACCGGGCTCATCGTCTCCTTGCTCGGCCTCCTCGCCCTTACCCTCTTCCTTCGGCCTCTCAAAGCCCAGGCAGATTCCTATAATCTCGAAGACCTTTACAAGCTCGAGACCGCCAGCGTCATTTACGATCGCAACGGCAAAGAGATCGGTCGCATTTATGTGGAAAACCGGCGTCCGGTGGAATTCGATGACGTGCCCTTCCACTTCATCCAGGCCCTCGTCGCCGCGGAAGATTCCCGCTACTTCGATCACCACGGAGTCGATTACCTGGGCATCGCCCGTGCCATGATCCACAACCTCAAGAAAGGCGGCGTCGTCCAGGGCGGCAGCACCATCACCCAGCAGCTCGCCCGGAAATCCTTCGGGCTCTCAGGCCGGAGTTACAAACGAAAAATTGTCGAAGCCTTTCTCGCGCTCCGCATCGAAGAGATCCTCACCAAGGCCCAGACCATGGAGCTTTACCTCAACCGCATCTATTTCGGGAGCGGTTTCTACGGCGTCAATTCCGCCGCCATGGGATACTTCGGAAAGCCCGCAAAAGACCTCAATATCGAGGAATCAGCCACCCTCTGCGGCCTCATCAAAAGCCCCAACCGGCTCTCTCCTCTTCGGAATCCCGATCAATCGATCGAAGCCCGTAACCAGGTTTTCCTGCGCATGCGCAACGAGAAAGTTATCTCCCCCGAACAATACTCCGCGCTCAAACAAAAGCCTTTGCTCACATCGCCGAAGGCTTTTGAAAACCGATCCTCCTACGTCTACCAACAGGTGCGTCAGCTGGTCATCGATGAGGTCGGGTATGAACAAGCCGCACGCGGCGGGTTCCTTATCGAAACCACCATCGACAGCGACATTCAGCGCGCCGCCGAAGAAAGTCTTCATCGAAACCTTTCCCGCGTCGAAACCCACCCCGACTTTCAACACCAGACCTACGCCGAATACACCGCCCGCATCCAGCAACTTCGCGAGGACGGCGTGGAGGATATCCCTCCACCGGAATACCTCCAGGGCGCGCTGCTCATGATCGACAACCGCACGGGCGCCGTCATCAGTATGATTGGCGGCCGGGAATACAAACACAGCGAGTTCAATCGCGCGCTCCAGGCCCGACGCCCGCCCGGCACGGCCTTCAAACCCTTTCTCTACGCCACCGCCTTCGGTAACGGCATGTTCCCCGGCACTCCCGTGAATGATGTCCCCATCGACAATCGCAAGGTCATGATCGGCGGGACCCAGGGCATCCTCGGAGAATGGGGCGTGGAAACAGCCGACAATATGCACGAAGGCGAAATCACCGCCCGCCGCGCGCTGGTCCGGTCGAAAGTCGCCGCCACCGCCCGCCTCGGACTCGCCCTCGATAACGGCGTCGAAGCGCTTATCACCACCGCCAAGAAAGCCGGCATCGCCTCTCCAATGCGCGAGTACCCCAGCAGTTTCCTTGGAAGCAGTGAACTCTTTCTCAGCGAACTTGTCACCGCTTACACCGTCTTCCCAAACGGAGGTGTCCGCTCCCAGCCACTTTATATCGTCGAGACCATCAGGGATCGCGACGGAAACGTGGTCTATCGGGCCGATCATGCCAGCCTGGACCCTCCCGAGACCGCCCTCGATCCCATCAGCGCCTTCCAAGCCCACACTTGCCTCCGGGACGTGCTCGAAAAAGGCACCGCCGGCCGGGCGCGAAGCGAATACGGACTTGAGGATTTCCCGGCGGGAGGGAAAACCGGAACCGCATACAATTTCACCGATAACTGTTTTGTCGGATACGACAGCCGCGTCACCTGCGGCGTCTGGACTGGCTTCGACAAGCCGGGACCCATCTATCGTGGCGCGTTCAGCAATGACACCGTCCTCCCTGTCTGGGTGGACGCCATGAATGCCTCGCTCGAATCCTTTCCCCCCGGTCCCATCGAGCCTCCGGAAATCGCCGTGGCTTTCGAAATCTGTGATCGCTCAGGCAAACCCGCCACCGATTCCTGTTACGAACCCGACATCATCGACGGCCGGCGCATCGATGTCCGCTGCACCCACCTGGAATACCTCCGGCCGGAACACCGGCTGGATGCCTATTGCCCGATCCACGGGGGGGGACCCCCGCCCGGCCGGATCGCCGGTCCCACCCTCGCTTTTACTTCGCCCGGCGCTCCTGCGCGCGATCTCAATGCGATCGAAGCTATCCCCATGAAGAGCCCCACCGTGCTCGGCGCAGATCCTTACCGTGCCGTCACTCCCGTAGTCCGCGCCACCGTGGAGCCAAGCCCGGATGAGAATCCGTCGGAGGAGGACAGCGTCGTTAAGCCGGCGGAAGTGATCGCACCCCTCGAAATCGGCGAAGAAGAATTCCGTGTCGAGCTCCCTCCCCCGCCCGCCATCGAATTCGACTGATGCCCCGCTCCCCCAAATCCCAAGGTCGCACAGGCATCCCCTTGGCGCGCCATAGCTCGGAGAGCGACGGCGGGTTGCCTGTCTCTAAATCCTTGCACGCCACCGGCGCCACTTTAGCTCTACTCTTCGCCTTCCTCCTCCTCACTCCGGCCTCCGCACAAACCTCGAAACTCTCGCTCCGCGAGGCCATCGATACCGCACTCGAGAAAAACCTCAGCCTGCGTATCGTCCGCAGTGACGAGCGCATCGCGAGTTACCAGCTGGACGCCGCGGAAGCCGTCTTCGATCCCGCCTTCACCGCCACCGGCGGATACAGCGACCGCCTCTCCCCGATCGGCGGCAGCGAGCTCGAAGGCGCCATCCAGAACGAAAGCACCGCCGCCGAAGTCAGCACCGGCATCGAGGCAGATCTCCCCACCGGGGGCTCGATCCAACTCACCGGCGATGTCCTCGATCGCCTGGAAACCAATTCCCAATTCGCGCGCCTCAACCCCGAATTCAATTCCAGCGTCAACCTCTCCGTCCGCCAGCCCCTTCTCCGGACCGCCGGCTTCACCTACAACCTCGCCCCCATCCGCCTCGCCGAACTCCAGGTCGATCGCGCCAACCTCGAAATCTTCAACGGCGTCCTCCAGGTCCTTCGCGACGTGGAGCAAATTTACTGGCTCGTCGTATCCACCGACCTCGCGGTGGAGATCGCCGAAAACAGCATCGAGCTCGGAGAGATCATCCTCGAGGAAGCCGTCGAACGCGAAAAAGCCTCCCTCGGCACCCGGGTCGATGTCCTCGAATCCCGGGCCTCCCTTTCCGAAACACAGGAAGCCCTCCTCCTTGCGCGAAAATTGCACAACGACGCCAAGGACCTTCTCTTCAAGAGCATGGGCATCCTCATGGAGCAGGAACCCGGCGATCTCCAGCTTGAACCCCTCCCTTCCAACAGCCTTTTCTTCCCCGACCCACGCACCAGCTTTGCAACCGCGCTCGAAAATGCTCCCACCATCCAACTCCAGCTTAATGCCTTGCGGCAACGGGAAATCGAACGCACCCGGGCCAAGAATGACACCCTCCCCGCGCTCGACCTCAACGCCACTGGCGGATATCTCGGACGCGACGCCTCCCAGCGCCTCGCCTTCGACCGCCTCGGCGAAGGCAACGGCTATTTCTGGGAGGTGCTCCTCGAGTTCCGTGTCCCCTTCGGAAGGAGAGCAGAGAAAGCCCGTTACGCCGAGGCCCTCACTTCCCTGGAGCGTGAACAACTCAATACCTCGGAGGTCAAACTCGATCTCTACACCGATATCCGCGCAGCCTGCCGGGAAGTCGAACTCGCCCGGGAACGCCTCCGCGTCACCGCCGTCAGTCGCGACCTCAACGTCGAGAAATTCGAACAGAAACAAAGTGAACGCCGCAGCGGCCAGGCCACCATGCGAGATCTTCTCGAAGCCCAGGAAGACATGGAACAAGCGCGCCTGCGCCACCTCGAAGCCAACGTGGATCTCCTCCGCGCCATCGTCGATCTCGCCCAACTCGAAGGCTCCCTCCCCCACCGGTATGGGCTGGTGTTTGGCGATGGCTCGGCCAATCCCCGCTCCCTTCAGCCTGCGAACGCAAAATAATTAAAGAAAGTTTTTGTTATCGGTTATCAGTTATCGGCTATTGGTTGTTGGTTAAACGACACAGGACGAGAACCCTTCCCTTACCCTCTGTCATCCTGAGCGAAGTCGAAGGATCCCTCGTACATCGTCAATCTCTCTCATGGCTTACGGCAAGAGATCACATGCTGACCGCCCGCTTGAGTCGCCTTTTCTCCCGCAACTCTTCTCCGGTCTCAAATCTAACGACCACCGACCCGGCACCTCCCAAATAACTAATAACTAACAACTAATAACTGATAACTTCCCCCCATGCCCCCCCTCTTCCAACTCCGGGGCCTCTCCAAAACCTACCAGATGGGTGAGGTCGAAGTGCGCGCCCTCCGCGACGTCGATCTCACCATCGAGAAAGGCGAATTCGTGGCCATTCTCGGCGCCTCCGGATCCGGAAAGTCCACCCTCATGCACATCATCGGCTTCATGGACAAGCCCACCGCCGGCAGCATTACGTTCGAAGGAAAAGACGTCTCGGCGCTCGGCGAACAGGAGCGCGCCCGCCTGCGAGGCGAAAAAATCGGATTCGTCTTTCAAGCGTTCAATCTGCTCGCCCGCCTCACCGTCCTGGAAAACACCCTCCTCCCGCTCATGTACCAGCGCGTGCCCCAAAAGGACGCCACGGATCGCGCCATGGAAGTGCTCGACGCCGTCGGCCTCACCGATCGCATCAGTCATTACCCCAACCAGCTCTCCGGCGGGCAGCGCCAGCGCGTCGCCATCGCCCGCTCTCTCATCAATCGGCCGCGACTCCTCCTCGCCGACGAACCCACCGGGAACCTCGACTCCGAAAACGCCGCCGCCATCCTCGATGTCTTCAAGCAACTGCACGGTGACGGACACACCATCATCCTCGTCACCCACGACCCTGCCGTCGCCTCCCACGCCCACCGCAAGATCCAGGTCCAGGACGGCACGATCCTCGACGGCGCGGCGACAAGGTAGGGCGCGGCGTCCCGCCAAGCCGCAAGCACTCAAGACGTAACGCCTGCCGGCAATCCTTTCACGTTCCCTCGGAACATGATGTCGACGGCCAGCGGCTTTCCTGAATCCCGCCGAGCCATCAAAGACGCCAACCTGACCCCTGACCCCTGACTCCTGATAACTTTTTACTATTAACTGATCACGCGGCGCCACGCACCGCACTCCCCCCTTGACCCTCGACCCTCCCGACTTTAGGGTACTCGGTTACCCCCCTCAAGGCGCCGTGAAACCCCAGGCCCCCAAGAGTCGCGACGACGAGTTCTTCAGCCACCTGTCGAGCACGGAAACCTATCGCGAAGATCACCCCTCCGAGTCCGGACCCGTCGAACACGCCCGGCGTCACCGGCGCCGTTCCTCGGCAACGCACCACAAGTCCCGATACCTTCGGCTGGCGAACATTATCGATGCCCGGGCCTCCCTCGGTGCGCGGCTCGGTCTCGTCACCAGCCTCAGCGCCATCGTCCTGATCGTCCTCCTCGCCCTCCTCTACCTCGCATACAAAGCCTGAATCCTCCTGCCGGAGGCAGGATGATTCACAGTTCAAGGTTCAACGTTCGCGGTCGGCCGGTGAGTCCCCCGCGGCTTCCCCCTTCAAATTCGGCGCAAATTGCCGTTACCACGGTTTCCACGAGGCTTCCCGCACCCAATCCTCACCGAGCCCTCAATATTCCGGCAACCTGCGACCTCTCGTCCTCCGTAGCCTCGGCGAAGGAGGATGAATCTTGAACCCGGATCACCCCATCTTCTATCTTCAGTCTTCCATCTTCGCGACCGAGCCTCCCTTTTCCCGACCCCCCATCTTCCATCTTCCATCTTCCATCCTTTCGCCATGTCCGACCCCAAAGTCCTATCGACGCACGACAAAGTCCTCGAACTCAACCTCGACGAATCCAAGTACGGCACCTTCGCCGAAATCGGGGCCGGACAGGAAACCGCCAACTGGTTCTTTTACGTCGGCGGCACGGCGGGCACCATCGCCAAGACCATCTCCGCCTATGACATGACCATGAGCGATGCGCTCTATGGCTCGAGCCAACGCTACGTCTCTCGCACCCGCCTCGAGTCCATGCTGGATCACGAATACGGCATTCTCGTGGAGCGCCTCGGGCCCAAGCGCGGTAAAGACACCTGCTTCTTCTCTTTCTGCAACACCGTCCGTGCGCGCGGTTACCAGGACACCGGCGAATGCCACGGCTGGCTCGGGATGCGAATTCAGCTGGAACCCCAATCCTCGCCCGGAGATATTCTCCTCCACGTCCGGCTTCTCGACGAAACCAATATTCAGCAACAGGAAGCGCTCGGGATTCTGGGCGTCAACATGATCCACAGCGCCTTCCGGCATCCCCGCGACCTGCCCAAGTATGTCGCCTCCCTCCTCGACAATCTCAGCCGCAACCGCATCGAGGTGGATATGCTCAAATTCAGTGGGGCCCCTTTCGAGGACGGGCACGACAACCGCCTCTGCGCCCTCCAGCTGGTCCACGGGGGCCTCACCGACGCCGCCCTCTTCGCGCCCGATGGAGAGGTCATGCAGCCCGCCGAACGCCTCTACAAGCGCCCCCTGCTCGTCCTCAGGGGCAGCTTTAACCCCGTCACCAAGGTGAACCTCGATATGCTCGAGAGCGCCGGCCAGGCCCTCGTGGATGATCACGGAGAGGAAGCCGTCGATTACATCGAGCTCACGGAGATCACCATGCACAACCTCCTCGTCAAGGAGGGCGACGCCACCGCCGTGGACGACGAGGATTTCCTGCGCCGCGCCGATACCCTCCAGGACCTCGGCAAGACGGTGCTCGTGTCCCGGCTCGCCGAGTTCCACCGGCTCGGCGCCTATCTGAGCCGGTACACCAAACTGCCCATCGGTGTCGTCCTTGGCGTGCCTTTGCTCGAGGAGATCTTCCAGGAGAAATGGTACCAGAATCTCGACGGCGGAATCCTCGAGGCCTTCGGCCGGCTCTTCAAGCACAAGGTCAAACTCTATGCCTATCCCTGTTTCAACCGGAAGACCGGTGCACTGAAATCCGCCGAACAGATCGAGGTCGCATCCCACCTCGACCATCTCTTCCGTTACTTATCGGGAAACCGTTTCATCCGCTGCTTGCCCAGCAATCTCCCCGCAGAGAGTCTCAAGTACAGTGCCCGCGAAGTCCACGGTCTCATTGCGTCCGGCGACGAAGCCGCCTGGAAACCCCTGGTCCCCGAGACCGTCATCCAGAGCACCGCCCGCCCCGCCCGCTGACTGGCTCTCTTTCTGTCATCCCGAGCCGCCGACGACACCCACGACGCCCTGACTCCCCCCTGTGTCATCCCGTTACCCCCCTGTGTCATCCCGTTACCCCCCTGTGTCATCCCGAGCGAAGTCGAGGGATCCCTCCAACCGTCACTGGCTCTCTCATTCAGTGCACGCTCTTTACACTCTCAATGCCCTCAGCCTTTCCTGGCGGCGTGACTCGAGCGCACGGGGAGCGCCCTTCTGCCGATGAAATCGGTATTCCAACCGGGCTTTGAGACCCGTTCTCCGGGAATCTCGCGGTTGCCCGTGGGATCCGTCCTCCACTCCAACGTCCCTCTCCCGCCTCACTCCAGCCGCACCGGATCCACTCGCAGATCGCGCAGGCTCGCCAGATCCCCCCAATCGCCGCCTCGCATCTTCCTCGCCCCCGAATTCCGGCTCGGGCTGAAATCCTCCCGTTTTCGTTCGAAGAACCCATCCACGAACGCGCGGGTGCCTAACACCGTCCCATCCGCGAAATACCGCACCCGGCAGCGAAGCAATTCCTGCCGTGTCAACTGCCCGTTCCTATCGAGCACTTCCTTGATCTTCCTGGCCGAAAATCCCCGTTTTGACGGCCGCTCCTCCGCGCTTCCAAAAAGAAGCTCACGATACACCGCACTTACGTGGAGCCAGTCGCTGCTCTGGCCTTCCTCCTCCAACGCCAACGCTAGCCCCTTGCGCGCGCGTGCATTCCCCGCCACCGCCTCGGCATACCCCGACCACCGGTAATCCTTCGGATCCGATGCCAGACCCGCGCGCACGCTGTTCAAATCAATATAAGCCGCCACCGTCAGAACCGCGTCCCACCCTCCTCCCACCACCACGCTCTTGAAACGCTCCTCCCACAGCGTGCCTTTCCGCCCGTGAGTCCTGTTAAACCACGAACTGAATCTTTGTTTGAGCGACTTCATGAACTCGCTCAAATCGTACATGCGCTGTGTGTAACTTTCCCGCAACTCCCGCAATGGCTTTTCAAACCCCGGCTTGCTCCATTCCTTGAGTTGCCACTCGACCTCCCGCACTTGCTCTTGCCCGTAAAGCCGCCCAATGCGCCGCAGCAATTCCTCGTCCTTGATTTCCACCCGCTCTTCGGGGTCCGGGATCCGGATCAGGATGTGGAAGTGATTCGACAAAATGGTCCACGTGCTCACTTGCAGCCCGGAGAAATCTTCCACCCGCCGCAGCAGCTCGCGGAATACTTCCCGTTCCTCGTCGTGAAACACCAGTTGCCGGTCCACCACCCGGCTCAGGCAATGAAACCATTGCCCCTCCTCCAATTGCCACCCCCTCGGTCTCCTCATCCTGCCCCCATCCCATATCACCCCACCCACCCCCACACAAGCGCCATTCCAATAAAATGCCTGTCCCTTTATTACCTTGTCCCTTTATCATCCTCTAATACGGCGCCATGGCACTCCAAGGGCTCCGCAGCCTTCCCAGCCCTGAAAGGGCGCCCCCATACCAGCCCAGGGCAAGGCGCACCGCAGGCGCTGGGCCTGCCCCGCCGTCGCCTCAAGACCAAGGCCGGGCCGCGCCGGGTTCCTGAAGATTGGCATCCGAACCCTGAAGGGGTCCTAAAAACCTTCCAATCCACGGCGTGCGACGAGCCTCTCGTGAACGGAAACCAAGCTCTCCCTCTCAAATCAGGATTCCGAATGAGTCCGAAGATTCCCCCTTCGAAATCTCTCCTCGCGCCAAGAGAAAGATCAACGACGCGAAACCGCTCTCGCACCCGCGCCACTGTAGCGGAAAAGCATGCCCCCAAACACCACTGCCAGCAGAACAATTCCCGCCCCCGACTCCGGCACCCCCGTCGTGACCGGCGCACCGAGACTGAAGAGGGTCAGGCCGTCGTCCACCCCCGCGCCGGCCGTGATCGAGGCGCCGAAGAACCCCGGAGCATCGAAGACCCGGTTGATATCTGCAGCGTCAAGAAAGACGTCGTCGTCGATGAAGCCAGTCCAGGGCGACGGGAAGATCCAGGGATTCCCACCCGTCGAGCCGCCCGCCAGGTTACTGGTAAAGATTCCCGTTTCACCACCGGAGGAGAGGATCAGATAAATTTGTGCTCCGGCGAGGCCGCCGTTGGTCGCGGGACTGCCCAGGGCATCGTCGTCGATGGTTCCGACGAGCTGTGAGGGGGTCTCCCCCGGCGTGCCGGGGAACAGCGTCTTGATTTCCGAGGTGTCACCAAGTGGTGTCGCCGGCACAAACGACGTGAAATCACCGGTCGCGTCCGGACCACTGAAGGATCCCACCACGATATCACCGGAGCCCGGAGGAATGATTAAATCCGTAGCTCCGCCGGATGCACGAAAGCGGGTCTCTCCAAGAGGAGCACCGGTAAAAGTGATCGTGATCGCCGGAGCCGTAGACCACGGCCAAAGCATTGCCAGAGCGAAGAGGGCGAAATGGAGTCGCATCACCATAACCAGGAATGGCCACCTCTCAGAGCACCGCAGAATTAAGGGGGGAGTGTCGACTTGCTCTGGCAGTTAACCAAGATCATCAGTCTCAGATTTCCAATGGCATGCTGGCAAGCGTTTTTTGCCATCAGATCAGGAGAACGTGGATTCCATATCCTCCACCGGGGGGCAGGCGCGGGCAGTCTCCACAACCCGGCCACGCCCGAGAATAGGGGCTCCCAGCCCCGATCCCAATCACGCGGAGCGCACGCCCTGTTATTGAAACTTATCTCCCCGGAAATTACCGGACGGACCGAAAAGCGCGGCGGCGATGCAGTCCGAGGATCGACAGTGCTGCCGCCACCAGCAATAGCCCGGCCGGCTCGGGTATGGGCACCAGCGTGAGCAGGTTCGCTCCGCCCGGGCCGCCGCCAAGCACGGATCCCCCGATCCAGATCTCGTCGATGAGATTCTGCACGAGGGTGACGTCATCCGTGGTGGGAAGATCCCCGCCGCTGGGACCACCACCGGTTCCCACGTTGGTCGGGAATACCGGCCACAGGGTGCTGCTGAAAACGGCAATCTCATCGAGAGGGCCGGCCGCGGCCGGCGAACCGCCGGCAATGGTCATCACCAGGTAGATCTTCAATCCGTCGAGTGCCCCGTTCGGGATCGAACCGGGGGCCGGGGGCAACGGCTTCATCACTCCCCCGCTGAAGTTCCCTCCATCGCCGTCATCATCGACGGAGCCAAACAACTGACCCGCAGCGAAGGGGGGGGCACCCGGAGCCGGATCGCTGACGGTAAAGCTGTCCGAGGTCGAAGGGATGAACGCTAAGAACGAGGAAAGCGTCGGATCGATGGGACCGGTGAATGTCCCCACCATGAGACTGTAACCTGGCGGGCGGGGCGGCGGCGGAATATCGCCGGCGCCGGCGGGAGGAGGCATTTCAAAGGGGATCCCCCCCGAGTTGGCGAACCACTGGGCACCCCCGCTTCCAAGCGTGCCCCCGGGGCCGGTGTTGGTCGGACCGCCGCCGCCGAAAATGGTTGTCCCTGAAGCCGATGGCAGCGAGACAAGAAGACCAAGCAAAAAGGCGACTATGAACGATTTGATTCTCACGCACGGTGGGAGGTGTGAGGTGGGGGGAGGCGGGAACCTCGATCATCCTTAGCCGGCCACGGGATGTCAAAGAAAAAGGGGTCTTCCGGCATCACACCGGAAGACCCCTCAAAAAAGAAAATCCTATGAACGATTGGGCTGCTTACGGGCGCCGCCGGCGCAGGAAGATCCCTGCCAAAGCGAGCCCGGAAAGGAGACCGCGAGACGGCTCCGGAACAACGGCCAGCGAGAGAAAGTTCTCGCCGCCCGGTCCGGCTGCAAGCGTGAACGAGCCGATGGCAACGGTGTCGACGAGATTCTGGCTGATGCTGATGTCATCCGCCGTGGGAAGAGCCGTGCCGGAGGGACCACCACCGGTCCCCACGTTGGTCGGGAATACCGGCCACGCGGTGCTGGTGAAAACGCCAATCTGCGGAAGAGGCCCGCCAGCGGCCGCGGAACCACCGGGAACCTCCACCACGAGATAAATCGGCAGGCCGGTCAAGGCAGTATTCATACTTCCTCCGTCAAACACTCCGCCGGTGTAGTCACCGCCATCGCCGTCATCATCGAGCTTACCAACCAACTGACCCGGGGCAAATGGAGGGGAAGTCGGCGCCGGATCGGTGATCGCGAAGCTGTCGGAAGTCGACGGAATGAAGGGCACAAAAGTTGAAAGCGTCACATCGATGACACCGGTAAATGAACCCACAGCAAGGGTGAATCCAGGTGGCCGCGGGGGCGCCGGCACTTCTCCGGTTCCCGCGGGGGGCGGTACTTCAAAGGGGATACCACCTGCGTTGGTGTACCACTGGGCGCCGCCGCTGCCCAGTGGACCTCCCGCGCCGGAGTTAACGGGGCCGCCGGGGAGACCGTCGATCGTGGTGGCAAAAGCTGAAGGGACAAGCAAGAAAACGGCAAAGGCCGAAAAGAGAACGCGGAGGGGGATATTCATAGGATCTTCCTAGTTGTTTGTGTTTGTGTTTGTGTTTGTGTTCGCAGAATCTCGATCCGGCCTGTAAGCCGGAAGGAATGCATTGCAAATATGCATTGAGGCGTAATCTACCAATTCTGAGAGCTGCGAGTCAAGATGTTTGACAATAAATGCGCAAAAAAAACCTGGGCGCGGGAATGACCCCGGCCCAGGTAAAAAATCAGGACATCCGTATCTTTGTGGCTTGCCCTTACGGGGCGGCAATCTGCGGGGCCGGATGCGGGTAATTGGTCCCGCCTCCCGTTTTCAGCTGCACGATCACGGACGTGCCTTCCTCGAGGATAAGGTTATCGGCGTTCACAAAGCCCGAACTAAACCACTGCTCGAATCCCGGGGAGTTGAAATAGAAATAACGGTCGACTCCTCCGGTTACCGGATTGAAGAGCTTCACCTCGTCCGCGCTGTCGGCGGTCCCCCCTCCGTTGAGGTAATCTTTAAGATTGGATGTCGCGAGGGTGAAGACCGGACTCGGGGTATCATCCTCTCCGACCGGGCTCAAGATGCTCATCATGTTGAATCCGTCGGCGAGCGCGATATTGGTCGGCCCGGTCTTGACGTGACCGCTGAAGGTGACGGGGATGTCCCCGGCGGATTTCTTTCTGACGATCAAGCCCTGATTCGGCGGGATAATCAAATTGGCGGCAGCCTGAAAGCCACTCGTGAACCATTGCTCAAAACCCGGGGAATTAAACCAGAAGACGATGGTGGTGCCGCCGCCCGACGCGATCATAATGATTTCGTCCGCCACCGTGCTGTTACCGCCACCGGCCAGACCCACCTCGTTGGCAGCACCGAAGAGATCGGAGATGGTGGTATGCGCGCGAATCACGATGGTATCATTGGCCGTCACCCCCATAGCTCCCAGGTCCTCTGCGGTGGTGATGGTGCTGGCCGTGTTACTGAGGATGTGGGTCCAGAGACCCGCTCCCAGGGGACCCGCGGGATCGGTGGTGACCTCCAGCCAGTAAGGGGGATTGTTGACATCCGTGGCATCATACGCGCCGGCAGTCAGCGGATTCGTCCCGGATACCGTCAAGACCGTGCCGGCAACGCCCGAGAGGCTGCCGGAGAACTCCGTTTCCTTCACCAAGGTAGGAGCAATGCCAGTGAGGCGAGGCGAACCGCCGACGGCGCCTGCGATATCGATCGTGATATACCCCACCGGATCGGAGGCGGCGGCCGTCTGGGTCTGGGCGTGGGTGGTGGTAATGGCCGCGGCCATGGTGGCTGCGGACAGAATGAGACCTAAGAGGAGTTTGTTCTTCATGGCAATACGAGCGTTAGAGCTTTGAGGCTTCAGGGCTGGTGTGGGGTATTACAGGTATTTGGGGCTTTTGATGGGGGTTTCGGGACTGCGCAATCTTCTACGCATTAAGACTAACCGAAATTATCCCTGCATGTTGCGCGATGTCCACCTTTTTCACCGTAACTTAACAGTTTTCCAAGGGATTTTTAACCCGAATTCAAGAGGAGATCGCGCTCTCAAACCTATAACGGCCTCTCGCGCTCCTTTTTGACATCTTTTTCGCCTTTTCACCGCTTTTTCCCCAAGGACCGAATAAAGAAGAGCCCGCCACGCCCCCACCCCTCGCCGGTTAATTGTTAAGCCGTCTTTACAATTCCGCACCGCCGGGCGCGCACCCCGGCTTCACGCGCCCGGCCCGCTGCCGTGAGAAAAACATTTGCCGACCGCCATCCCTAGCCCCGGAGGGGCGTTAGAGATTAGCCCCGGGCGTGCGCCTGGGGACGGAAGGCAAAGCATTTTCCAGCCCCGGCAGGGGCGACAGGATTCGATCGTTCGGTAACGGGAATCGGCATGCGACCTGGTAGTTTCGAAGCACGTTTTCTTACGCCCCTGCCGGGGCTGGAACCTTGCTCGGATTGAAATTCCCCGGGTTTCACCCGGGGCTACTTTCTGATCGCCCCTCCGGGGCTACACCGGGGCTACTTTCTGATCGCCCCTCCGGGGCTACACCGGGGCTGCTTTCTGATCGCCCCTCCGGGGCTACACCGGGGCTGCTTTCTGATCGCCCCTCCGAGGCTACACCGGGGCTGCTTTCTGATCGCCCCTCCGGGGCTACACCGGGGCTGCTTTCTGATCGC
>JAHEJT010000095.1 GCA_024638765.1 Verrucomicrobiales bacterium | reverse complement strand
AGGAGGGCGAAAAGCGCCAAGGCCCACGATGTCCTGAACCAGGGGGGCAAAACGCGAACATCCAACCGGGCGCTATTCATGTTCCAGAGGTCTCCGTCCAGCGAAGCCTGGACTTCAAAGGTATAATTCCCGGCGGGCAGGGCAGTGTAGGTGGCCTTGCGTTCTTTCCCGGTTTCCGCCCATTCCGTTTCGATGGGGAGCATGCGGTAACGGAAGCGGCTGCTTGCCGGATAAGTGTAATCAAGCGTGGCGAAAGTGAAGGCAATGCGGCGGGATCGATCGAACGGCATCCCCAGTTCCTCCGTCAGAGGCATGGGGCGCCGGAGATAGGGGCTGTCCGATCCCGGTTTGACGCGTTCCCCATTGACCTCCAGGCCCGTGAGGACCGCCTGGTGGGCGACTCGCACCTCCGGAAGACCCTCGGGATCAATCATGTTGAAACCGTGCGCGCCGCCGAAGTAGAGACGCCCCTGCGAATCCAGGCAATAAGCCTTGGGATGAAATACCATCGACTGAATGCCGTCGTCGGTATCGAAGACACGAAATTTCTGATCCTTCGGCTCGAGACGCGCGATTCCGTTCCCGGTGCTGAACCAGAAGAATCCCGCCTGATCCTGGAGGATGCCGAAGACGCTGTTGTCCGGAAGGTTGCTGTTTCCGTGATGGAAATGCAGGAGCCGTTTCCACTTCGGGTTGTATGCGTGGGCGCCGGATCCGCGGGTGCCGATCCAGAGCTGACCGTCCTTGTCTTCGAAAAGCGACGTGATTTTTTCAGAGAAAAGGCCCTTAAGAGGATGGAACGATTCAGCCGCAGCATCGAATACCAGCACGCCGGCGTCTTCGGTGGCGACGAAGACTTCGCCGAGCTTGTTGACCAGGATGTCGCTGACCGCATCGCTGGCGGGAGAATCGGGATTGTCCGGATCATGGTGATAACGCCTGACGACGGCGCCGGACGAGTCGAGGACGGCAATCCCCCCGACGGTGCCGACCCAGAGACGGTTACCCTTTTCGGTGGCAAGCGCCGTGATCGAATCGTGGGGAATGCTGTCTGCCGAGTGAGGATCGTGTCGGCGCGCGGTGAATGATTCCGCCTCCAGGTCGAATAGAATGAGACCGTTACCGCGCGTTCCCAGCCAGAGTTTTCCGTCAAGCGCCTCGTGAATCACGTAAATGAAGTTCGCGCTCACCGGGCTGCCTTCCGCGGCGGGAAACTTAAATTGGCGAAAGCGGCCGTTGCGCTCGCGAAGATTGAGTCCTCCTTCAGTGCCGACCCAAAAACGTCCCTTACTGTCTTCGAGCATTCCAAAAACCGCGTCGTGGGAGAGGGAGTGGGGATCGCTGGCGCGGTGCTTGAAGTGGGCAAACGACCGCTGGGCGAGAGGGAAGCGGCTCACGCCCCGGGGGTGGCCGATCCAAAGGACGTGACGCTGATCCTCGAAAATACACCGGATTTCGTTTGTCGGAAGCGTGCGAGGATCATCCGGATCATTTTGATAGTTTGTGAGGTCTCGTGTTTCCGAATCGTAGCGGGTGAGTCCGTTCCGCGTGCCGATCCAGAGATTGCGTTCGCTGTCTTCATGCAGGCTGGAGACGTCGTTGCTCGGCAGGCCCGTCTCGCCATCCTGCGCAAAGATGAGCCGGCTTTGCTCCTTCCCGTTCTTGAGGCGCACCGCGCCCCTGCCTTCGGTCGCGATCCAGAGACCTTTGTCGTAATCGCGCAAGATCGCCGTAACGCTCGCACCGCATGAAAAAACGGGGTGCAGCGAGCTGTCGTCCTTATCGAAGAAGAGAACTTCGCCCGGCCGGGTGCCCACATAGAGACGGCTCGTCTCGGTATCCCAGTAAAGCGCCGTTACGGAAACGTAATCGGCAATCTTGGTGGGAGCGTGCGTGCCCGCGATCAGCTTGTAAAGACCGCCGGGGCTGCCCATCCAAACCGTGCCCTCGGGATCCCGGACCAGGGCCCGGATGACGTTTGCACCCGGGGAAGCAGAGTCCGTCGCGGGATCGACTTCACGCCGTTCGGAAGTTTCAGGATTCAGAAAATGGAGGCCGTCGTCGGTGCCGTACCAGATCTGGTTGCCCCGATCGACAGAAAGCACGTTGACGGTGTTTTCGCGAAGGCGAACCAGGCCTCCAACGCCGATTTCGCGGCGGAACGATTGCATTTCATATCCGTCGTATTGTCGGAGACCGTCTTCGGTGGCGAACCAGATAAAACCCCGCTGATCCTGCTGGACGCCGGTGACGCCCCCGACGGGGATGCCGTCCTCGGAGAGCAGGTGGGTGAAATTGATGGACTGCGCGGAGGCGATCCCGAGAGGAACGAAAAGGGCGAGGAAGAAAAAAGTCCGGATAATCAAGAGAGGTAAAGCACCAGTCATACCTTACAAAAATAATGTTTTTTCCTTGTTTTACCACCTAAAATCGGTTATTATATAAATTGTGAAAATTTTCACCATATTGGGCATCGTTTTTGCGCTAATCCTGGCCGGCCCGACCACCGTCCTCGCAGGCGGCAGCGGGAAGGTCGTTCCTTACATCGGCAATGACGAGGCCTCCGCGACTTTCCTCGTCGAGGCCATTGCCCGGTCGATCGTAGAGGCCCTCAACCTCAGCGGCGGTGATGCCAAGGAAGCGACCGAAGCGAATGAGGCAAACTATTACAAGTATGCCCGCGACCTCGCGAAGACACTGAGCCAGCTCTCTCCCTCCGAGCAGAATTTCGTTTGGTACGGTTCCTAGAGGGAACCCGCCTGCATGAAACCACCCCTCAGGGATCAGACCGGTGAAACCCGACTGGGCCCGCTTCGGGGCTTCAGCCTGATGGAGGCTTTGGTCGCCATTTCCATCATCGGCGTGCTCGCAGCGTTCTCCCTGCCGGTGATCGGGCGCATGGCCGACAGCATTTCCTCGATCAAGGCAAAGCAAAACGCCCTCTCCACCGCAAACGTTTCGGGGGGACTCTCAGCCGCGGGCGTAGCGCACGTGATTCCTGAGTCACTCGGCGGCGCCGAGGCGACGACGCGTCTGCTGCGGCGCGGCATCACGGTTCCTGAAGGGCCGCTCGCAGGAACCTATTTCGGCATGCCCAACCTCGCCGAAGACGAGGTTTCCGCCACGGCGGTCTACCTGGAGATCGTCTTTGACATGACCGTCCTGCGGATGATTTACGAGGATGACGAATCCGACTCATAAGCCGGCTTCTTTCCCGGACCGCCCCGTCGAGGGCGCACCTATTCCGCTGCCTTTCTCACCGCGCAGTCTTCTCTTACTCTGCCTGTTCATCCAGGCCTGGCTCGTCTTCCTCCACATGCGCCTCGCAGATCATGAGAATCCGGGAGTAACCGTGCTGGGGCAGGCGTTCGATGTGACGCGTGAATCCTCCGTACCCACATCCTGGGCCTTCCTGCAGGCCGTCGGGGTCGCGGTGACGGCGGCATGGGTGGCGATATTGCTCCGCGTCCAGGGCGTCACCTTGGGCCGGCGCATCGGATGGATCGGCGCGGCCTTTCTTTTTGGTGCAATCGCAATCGACGATGCCGCGGCGCTGCACGAGCGTTTCGGTTCGATCACGTCCCTGGATCTGATGAGGGACCTGGGATATCCCAGTTATCCGTGGCATGTAACCGTGGCGCCGTTTCTTGGGCTCGGTTTGCTGACGATCCTTGCGCTCGTATGGCGCGATATTGCGTCAGTCCCCCGGGGACGCATCCTGATCCTCCTGGCGCTGGGATGTTTCGGGTTTTCACAGGGCATCGATTTTGTCGAGGGCATCGAACGCATGTCGAGCCTACCCACGGAAGCGCTTTCGAAAGCGCTGCCTCCCTGGATGATGATCGAAGAAACGCTCGAGATGGTCGGCACGGCGCTGATCTTATACGTTTTCGTCGCCTTCCTGGCGCGGCGCGCTTGCGGCCTGCAGTTTGTCTTTATAGACAAAGGCGGACTTTCAGGGAGCACACGGGAAAGGGCCATCGCAGCAGGAGAAACGCCGGTGCCTTTTCTGGCGCGCTCGCCCGACGACGCCTGAGGCGGAAGCAAAACAAGCACGCTCCTCAACCCGCGCGCGCGGCGAAGACGGGCATTTCGATTCGATGCTCGGTCAAGATTACTTCATCCGTCTCTCCCTGCCGGTGCGGCACGGCCGTTGCAGAACCTTTGCAACCATTAACGCAAAGCCCGGCGCAACAAATCGCGTTCAAGATCGATCCTGGTCCCCACGCCTCACGAGTCCTTCGATGACAGGCTTTAACTGATCGGCCATGAAGCGGGCTTTGATCGCCTCACCCCTTGGATTCAGGTGGCAATTGTCAAAAAAATATTCTCCGGGAATGGCGCCATCAGCCATTTCACTGAAGGGCACCTCATATTTCTTAGAAAGATCGAACATCACATCGCGATCTTTTCGGTATCCCTCGTACAAGCATTCGTAATAAGCCCCATAAGGATCCTTGGTCTGCTCCATCACATCGCGCGGGGCGCTGACAAAGGGAAACAGGACGGGAATCGCTCCGTCATCGTTGATCGTTTTGACCAGGAGATCCAGATTCCGCCTGAAGCCGATGGGGTCCTGCTTCTTCGCATTGGCCAGGCTCTCCTGCGGGGTAAGTTCCTCGAAAACAACCCGCCTTCCGATGGTCGTATTCAAGCTGACATTCGACAGCCACCAGGCATACACGGTCCTGACGATTCCACTTTTCAACAACTTCCGTTCATTGGGGCGCAAGGCCAACGCCGATTCCTTCCACCCGGAGGTGCTGTGGGTATATTCCGGATCGTATCCGGGAAAACAGATGGCCTCGGCATCATTGCCGCCCGTGTGAAGAATCACAATATGCGGCTTTAGATAGCGATGGCGAAAAAGATAATGCGTCAAGAGTTCGGGACTGGCTCCGGAGTTCAGCCCTGCATTTAACACCTCCACTTTTCGCCCGGTTTCTTGCTCCAGGATGACTTCTAATTGACTCGGCCACGCGTCGTCAGAGTTGATCACAAAGGGATAACCCAAAGCTGTCGGGCCACCCATCGCCAGGACTCTGATCACTCCCTCGGCCGGCTCCTGGGTGATCTCCTTTCCTCGAAGGCCTTTGGAATTAAACTGCCGGTATCCGCCCACCGTCCATCCCGGCCGGTTCACATATAACATGTAAGGATGCTGGACAACGTACCCGCTTTTAACGCTCTCGTCCTCGTGCAGCATCAATTTCACCGCGAGCTGCCCCTGGACCGGAGTTATCTTCTCGTAAAGCAATCCAAAACCGAGATCCAAAAGACAGAGTAGCAGCAGCGAGAACACAACCTATCCCAGGCTGAACAGTAACTTCTTTTTATCGCGTTTCTCTTTGCTCATTGAAAATCCGTGCGTGATTAGCCATTCAATTTACTGACGTAGCACGGGTTGCCAACCCGCCCTTCTTCCATTCGCGATGCAGGCGTCACACTTTCAATCCGGAAGACTGCCCGCAGCAGGTCTGGTCTTCCGGAAACAGGACTTCGCAGCCCGCGTGCTCCGGCACTTCCACCGCGGCTCTTACCATGTCCGCAAAGAAGGCGTCGCAAAGACAGGTCGCCATGAGCATGACGTGTTCGTCTGTGGGTTTACCGAGGTCCGTCGACATGGTCGTCCGCGCCGGGATGACGCCGCCGGCCCCGAGTCTGTCATCGAGGGGAAGCCGCTCCCAGTGCGATGTAGAAGGTGAGACAGCGACCGTCGTCAGCGCGCCTTGAGCCACGCGATGCCTTTGGGGGTGATCCGGTGCTTCTCGGTCATAAACCCATCAAACACCGGCACGCTCTCGACAAAACCCTTCCCCATCAGGGTCGCGAACATCCGGGCGCTGACTGGGTTTCCGCACTCCGGCAAGGGATCGCACCCCTCATAAGCCGAGGAGCAGTACCAAACCCCCTTTTTCATGAGGAGCAGGAGCTCCAAGTGGTTCTCGTCCAGAAACCCGCTATCTTCTTTATTTTTAGTGTCCGAGGGCACACCACAGTCTACATGGGACAATCCTGAAAGCCAATCCTGAAAAAGCGTATCTCCTCGGCCGACTCCACCCGTTTTCGGGGAAAACCGCCGAAACCAGGGCTTGGTGACATCAGGAACCATGATTCTCATCGCCAGGGACCCGAATATCGCCCCGTCAGCTTACCTTGAAGTTTGACCGGTGACCATTCTCACCTGGCACGCGATCGCCGACCCTCCGTCCGAATTCTTATCTGCAATGGACCGTCCGCGTTAGTCGATTATGTCCCGGGTCTTCCCGCGCACCCGAAAGTCTATTACCGGCTCACTTTCGATCCCGGAATTCAGGTCCCGAACTCGGACGCGGATACAACGCGCCCTGACAGAAACTCCGATGCACCCGATAAAATCACCCGTCACGATTTTGGTCCGCGGATAGGGGTATCTGCGGGCCACGGGCATCGTGACGCCCCTGCCCGGCCCGAGTGGGCCGGGCGATTTGGGCGCCTGGAAAAAGTAGTCTCCCCGGAATTCACTCGGGATCCCCGGCTCCATCTCCGGAGAGCAATTCCGCGCCCTTGATCATCCGGCAGAATTCCTTCTTGGTCGCCTGCTGATGAGTCCCCTCCTCGCGACCCAGGTCCGCCATCAATTTATAGTCCACCGACAACCGTTCCAATCGGACGATCCGAATAAACCGATGTTCCGTCTTCCATAGCTGACCTTGGCACAATTTCATCCGCTCACACCCTAAACCGTCCGATCCCTCCGACCACACGAAATCATGGGTCGCCGAAGGCGCCTCTCTATATTCAAACTGATCGTGCCATGAACCCGATGCCCGCATCCGCCGACTCCGCCCCCTGGGACCTCGTCGTCGCCGGCGGTGGTGCTGCGGGATTCTTCGCCGCCATCACCTGCGCCGAATCCTGCCCCGGAGCGCACATCCTCATCGTCGAGAAAAGCAGCCGCGTCCTCGGCAAAGTGAAAATCTCCGGTGGCGGACGCTGCAACCTCACTCAGGCTTGCTTCGATCCGCGTGAGATGTGCGCCTCTTACCCGCGTGGATCGCGACAGCTGATCGGTCCGCTCCACCACTGGGGCCCGGCGGATACCATGGCCTGGTTTGAAGATCGCGGCGTCCCGCTCAAAATCGAAGACGACGGCCGCGTCTTTCCCGAGTCCGACGACTCGCAGAGCATCATCGACTGCCTCACCCGCGCCGGCGGCGCCGCCGGCGTCACTGTCCGCACTTCCACCGCCGTCAGTGAAGCTTCGGGAAATCTCCAGGACGGATTCGATATCGCCCTCCGCGGCGGCGCACACCTCCGCGCCCGTCGCCTCCTTCTCACCACCGGGGGCACGCGCAATCGCAGCGGCGCGGACATCGCCTCCGGCTTCGGACACCGCCTCGAACCGGCCGCGCCGTCGTTGTTCACCTTCAATATCGACGATCCCCGAATCGCCGGCCTCCAGGGCCTTTCCGTCGCCAAGGCGAGCATCCGATTTGCATCCGCGGTCGATGTTGATGCCCACCTCCCCGCTTGCGCGCCCGTCCTCGTAACGCACTGGGGCCTCAGCGGCCCCGCCGTTTTGCGCATGTCCGCCTGGGGTGCCCGCGAGTTGCAGGAAACCCGCTACCATTTCGAGATCGAAATCAACTGGTGCGGAGACCTCACCAAGGAAGACATCGTCGCCCGGTGCCATCAGCTGCGCATCGACTCCCCGCGCCGCGCCATCGCGAACGACCCCCAGTTCGACATCCCTGCCCGGCTCTGGAAACGACTCGTCGAATCGGCCGCCGCGGACGGCGACAACCACGCCAACCTGCTCTGGGCGCACCTGCCGCGGGACACCTGCCGCAAGCTCGTGCGAGAATTGGGCGCCTGCCGCTTCACCGTCGACGGCAAGAGTATGAACAAGGACGAGTTCGTCACCTGCGGCGGCGTCCCTCTCGACGAGGTGCGCTTCAAAACCATGGAAAGCCGCCTTGTCGACGGACTGCACTTCGCCGGCGAGATCCTCGATATCGACGGCCTTACGGGAGGCTATAATTTTCAGTCGGCCTGGACCACCGGCCGCATCGCCGGAGAAGCCGTCGCCGCCTCCATCCGGACAATCTCACCTTGAGACCCATCAGGTTCCCGACCCCGTGCTGGCGACATAGACCGTGCTCGCCGAGTCGCGATCCTGGAGGGGGTTGTGGAAAGTGACCACGTGTGACTCGCAGGAAGCGAACGCCTCTTCGAGCGACCGCATGAAATCGTCGTCGGGCGCGTCGTCCGACCAGAGGGCGAAGACGCCCCCGGGGTGAAGCTTCCCCGCGAGGCTCCGGAGACCCGCCGGCTCGTAAAAGTCACCGTGCTGCTGGTGCAGAAGATTCTTCGGGGAGTGATCGATATCGAGGAGAATGGCATGGAAACGGCCCCCGGGAGCATCCGGGTCGAACCCGGGCTCGGAATCCGCGGCGAGGGCCAGCTTGAAAAAGTCGCCATGCACGAAACGGCAGCGGGGATCGGCGGTCAGTCCGGGACCGAGGGGGACGAGCCCCCTTCGATGCCATTCAATGACGGGTGCGAGGTAATCGACCACGATGAGTCTACGGACGGCGGGATGATCGAGAACCGCGCGCGCCGTGTATCCCAATCCGAGGCCGCCGACGACGACGTCGAGTGATTCGCCGGGAGCCGCTTCTGCCGCAGCCGCGAGGCCCAGGGTGGCGAGCGCGATCTCCACATCCGTGAAGAGACTCGACATGAGAAAGGCGTCGCCGAGGATAATTTCGTGGACCTCCCGTTTGTCGAGGGAAAGGATCGTGCGCCGCCGGAGGATGAGTTCGCCGAGAGGCGTCTCCCGGTAATCGAGCTCCTCGAACTGCGGTTTCGAATGCATCGTCGTTTCTAGGGGAAGCCTCTGCCGGGAGATCCGAAGATCCGATTAAGTCCCAGGCTCGGCCAAAGCACAAGCTCCGGTGAAAGGAAGGGAACCTGACTTCAAAAGCGTTCCCGGGAGAGCGTGCGAGAATTCAGGTGCATCCTGCACAGATCGCGTATGGTGTCACACCATTCTCTCAAGCATGAGCGGAACCATTCGACTGACAGACGACCTTCTCCTCGAAGCCGGAGGCTGGAAAGAAATGAAGGAAGCCCGGCGAATCCATCGCTCGGGACTCGTCGGCGCCGTGACTTACGAGGGCGGTGTCCTCGAGGGTGCCGTGCGCGACCGCGGTGGCGCTTACCGCGCCCGGCTTAAAATCGATTCCCCCACCGACATGGAGAATCTCTGCACCTGCCCCCGGGCCCGCCGCGACGGCATCCTCTGCGCCCACGTGCTCGCAGCCGGGCTCGAACTCATCCACCCCCAGCCCAAAGATCCGGCAGCGCCGAGCAGCGGTGAGACTGCCGCGAAAACGCCGGGCGCCGCGACGGAAAAGACCGCGACATCTTCGCCGGGGACCTCCGGCGCCTGGCCCGCCACCACCGAAACCGCGACCACGGACGCCCGTCCCGCTGCGTGCCATGTCGTCCTTTCCCCGAGGTTCGCCTCTGCCTGGGAAAAGGGCCGCGTCATGGCGGGCGTCGAAGTCGAAATCGACGGGGAACGCCGCCTCCTCAGCGCGATCCCCCCGGCCACGACCCTCTTTCTCGATCCCCACGACGCGCCTCTTCTCGCCCTCCTCAAACGAATCACGCCGGCCGAAGTTCCGGGGATGATGTCTCTCGGTCGCGAGGATTTTCTTCGGTTCCTCGATTCCCTCCCCGGGCATCCGCGGGTGACCTTCGGCAAGGACATCCCGGCCGCGATCGCCATCGCCCCTTACCGCCCCGTGCTGCACGCGCGAGATCTTCGAATCGACGTCCGCTGGCCGCAAGGAAAAGATCTCACTCCCCTCGTCGGCGAGTCCGCCGCCTGGGTCCTGCGCGGCGAAGTCTTTCAGCCCGTCGCGCCCGGGCTGCCCGCGGAGATGATGGGAGTCTTCGGATCCGGCTACACGATGGACGCCTCCCTCGCCCACGAGACCATTCGATCCCTCGAAGGCGCTTTCGAGATTCCGCAAGGACTCCTCGACGCGCTTCCCGAGCCCGTCATCCCCGGCATCCTCCTCGACCTCGAGGGTTCTCTCAATCATCTCGAGGCAACCTTCACTTTCGACTACGGCGATTCTCCATCAAAGGCGACCGCGAACCCCGCCGTCGAGCGGTCCGCGATGGATGCCCTCACGCGATGGGGCTTCACGGAACCCGATCGCCAGGGGAAACTGGTGCTCGCGGATCGCCAGAAAATCCTGCGCTTTCACGCGCACGGTTTTCCAGCGCTCGACCCCTCCTGGAGGATCACGACCGGGGAACGCTTCGAGCACGCTGCGAAACAAGTCTCCCCCGTCCACCTCGCCTTCGACTTTCACGGCGCCGGAGAAGACTGGTTTGACGTCAGTCTGGAATATGAATCCCCTTCCGGCGATTCGTTTTCGCGCCAGGAAATTCAGCGGCTCCTCCAGACCGGGCAGAATCACAAGCAGCTCCGCGACGGATCCTTCGCCGTCATCGACGCCGACGCGATCGAGGACCTCCAGCAAACCATATCGGATTGCCAACCCGATCAGGCCCAACCCGGCACCTTTCGCATCGATCGCAGGCTCGGCGCTTTTCTCCGGGAAACCGCCGCCGACCGGGCCGTGACCTGCACCGGATCGGCGCCCTGGAACGACGAGTCCGGAAGCCGGGAACCCCGTCCCCTCGGTGCGCTCGAAGACCTGCTCCGCCCCTACCAGCGTGAGGGCGTGGAGTGGATGCGCATCCTCGCCGGCCGGAACATGGGAGGCGTCCTCGCGGACGACATGGGACTCGGAAAGACCCTTCAGGCCCTCGCGCTCCTCGTGACCCTCGGCGCCCGGCGCACTCTCGTGGTCTGCCCTTCGAGTCTCGTCTTCAATTGGGTCGCCGAAGCCGCCCGATTCGTGCCGGAAATGAAAACCGTCGCCATCGACGGCCCGGACCGCAAAAAGAAACTCGCCGCCGTCGGCTCCGATCACGCCGTCCTCGTGACCAGCTACGCGCTGCTGCGCCGCGACGAGGAAACCTGGCGCGCCATGACATTCGACGCCGTCATTCTCGACGAAGCTCAGCAGATCAAGAACCCCGATTCCAAGGTTGCCAAGGCCGCCTGCCGGTTGCGCGCGCGCCACCGCTTTGCTCTCACCGGAACCCCGATTGAGAATGGCGTCCGGGATCTTTGGTCGGTGATGCACTTCGTGATGCCCGGCTATCTCGGCGCCCGCAAGGATTTCGCGGAACGGTTCGAGAAACCGATCGCCGGCGGAAAAACGGAAGCACCCGGGCTCGAGCGACGGTTGCACCGCCGCTTGAAGCCCGTGATCCTGCGACGACTCAAGAGCCAGGTCGCCGCGGATCTCCCGGAGAAAATCGAGCAGACGATCTACTGTGCGCTCAATGCAAAGCAGCGGGAGGTCTACGGCTCCATCCTCCGCGAAAGCCGCGCATCGCTGCTCGACGCCGAAGGCAACCGCAAGCGCATACTCGCTCTCACCGCCCTCCTTCGCCTGCGCCAAGCCTGCTGCGATCTGCGGCTCCTCGGGCTCGAGGGCATCGAACCCGCCGAGGCTTCCGTCAAACTCGACGCCCTCGATGAACTCCTCCACGAATCCGTGGCGGGAGGGCACCGCGTCCTGATTTTCAGTCAATTCGTGGAGCTGCTGCAGGTCCTCGTCCTGCAGCTGAACGAAAAGGGACTCGAGTTCTGCTATCTCGACGGCCAGACAAAGCACCGCGCCGATGTCGTCAACCGCTTCCAGGACAATCCCGGAATTCCCGTTTTTCTCATCAGCCTGAAGGCCGGAGGAGTCGGCTTGAATCTCACCGGCGCCGACACCGTCATTCACCTCGACCCGTGGTGGAATCCGGCCGTCGAGGCCCAGGCCACCGACCGGGCACACCGCATCGGGCAGCAGCGCGCCGTGACCTCTTACAAGCTTATCGCCCGGGATACCGTCGAAGAGAAGATTCTCGCCCTCCAGGAGAAGAAACGAAAAACCATCCGCGCCGTCATGGACGCGGGGGATGTCTCCGCCGCTTCCCTCGCCGAAAGCCTCGCTCTATCGGAATCCGAGATTTACGATCTCCTGGGGTAACCACAACCGGATCTGCAAGCCCGCGCGGATCGAGTGGGTCCGGGAGAGCACATTCGAACGCCCTTTGTCATCCAGCATCCAGCAAATCACTCGCGCCCGGCGATTCCCTTCGCCGCCCGCCGGTAATCCCCCGGCGTCTGTCCCACACGTTCCTTGAAGGCCGTCTGCAGATATTGACAGTGCGCAAATCCGGTCTGCTCGGCGATCGTCTCGATCGTGAGATCCGAAAGACGATAGCTGACCTGTCTCCCCAAGAGAAGAAGACGTCCCTAAGAAGACCCCCCGAAGCCTTATTCTGGTAAATATGAAAACATCTCAGCTCTTCAAATAATCAAAAATGATTCTCTTAAATAAAATTTTTTGCAATTATGATTTGAAATCCTTGATTTTATGAGTATTATGACGGTGTCCACAAATTCCACCCCCTTTGTAAGACACCATGAAACTCCCCCACCCCCGCCTTTTGGCGGTTTTGTCGTTTGCCCTCGTCGCCACGGCGACCACCGGTTTCACCCCGAACGCCCACTCCGCTCCCCACAAGAGACACTTCTCAACCTGGCACCTCAGGACCCCGGTCGAATCGTCCGTCACGGAGCAGAAGGCCGCCTCCAAGACGGTGAAAAGCCCTCCGGCGGCCAAGACTTCCGCATCCGAACGAAGCACCACCCGGTCCCCTCGGAAACCGGCCGTCTCCAGGAAACAAGGATACCCGCTGACCGGCGCGAATCGAAACTCCCTTACCGTCAGGACCACCGCCTACACGCACACCGAATCGGACCACATCTCTTACGCCAACAAAAACGCCATCGGGACCACGCTGCAGTATGGAACTGTGCGCAGCGCCGCCGCCGACTGGTCGGTCTTTCCCGTGGGAACGCGATTTCAGATCGAGGGCGATCCCTGCACCTATGTCATCGACGATTACGGCAGCGCACTTACCGGGACGCGGACCATCGATCTCTACAAGCCTTCGATGCGCTCCATGAACCAGTGGGGAGTCCGTCACGTGAAGATCCGAATCGTGCAATGGGGTTCTTATGAAAAGAGCCTCGCCATACTCAAGCACCGCTCCCGCTACTGGCATGTGCGTGCCATGGTCCAGGATTTGCTGGCAAAAGTATCGATCGCCGCGGCGTACTAATAGCTCGAAACTGCCTCCCCGCCCCCGCCAACGCGTGGGACCGCGGGCAGCTTGCCACGCCGAAGCTTCCGCGAAGGCTGGTCTCGCCCGCATCGAAACCTAACGCGCGTAAGCGCCAAATCCAGGCCAGGCCCATAAGCAGCGGCTCGCCGATCGCCTCGGTCTCAGCTCTCACGTCTCAAGTCTCACGTCTCAAGTCTCACGTCTCAAGTCTCACGTCTCAAGTCTCAACCCTATGATGCGCTCTCGCGCTTGGCAGTGTGTCCATTCGTGGTTTTAAATCTTGAACCATGAAAATCCTGCCCCTGCTCCTCGCCCTCATCTTTCCGATCGCCGCAGCCACTGCCGCCGCTCCCGCCGCCAAAGAGGCGAAACCCGCGAAACCCGCACAACCGGCACCCATCGCCCCGACCCTGGCCGATGTCTCCTACGGGCCGCACCCCGAGAACGTCCTGGATTTCTGGAAAGCCGAAGGCGACGGCCCGCGCCCGCTCCATGTCTACATCCACGGCGGCGGCTGGCGCATCGGCACCAAGGCCACGAGTCCCCGGCAAATGGAACCTTTTCTGGAAAAGGGAATCTCCTGCGCCTCCATCCATTACCGGCTCACACCCGATCATCCGCTCCCGGCCCCGGTCCATGACGCCGCCCGGGCGATCCAGTTCATCCGCTCGAAAGCCGACGAATGGAACATCGATCCCGACAAGATCGCGCTCACCGCCGGAAGCGCCGGCGCCTGCACCTCCATGTGGCTGTTGATGCACGACGACCTCGCCGACCCCGACGCCGAGGATCCGGTCCTCCGCGAGTCCACTCGGGTCACTGCGGCCGCGGTCCGCGGCGGCCAAACCTCCATCGACCCGAAACAGATCGTCCCCTGGCTCGGCGAAAACGTGCTCAAGCATCTCATGATCGCCAACGCCGTCGGCGAACCCGACGCCGAGACCGCCCTCGCGAATTACGCGCAGCACGAAGCGCATTACAAGGAGTTCTCCTCGTACAATCATGTCACCAGTGGCGATCCGCCCTTGTTCATGACCTACGGCAACGACATGACCCTTCCGTCGAAAAACGCCGGCCACGGCATCCATCACCCCGTGTATGGGGTGAAGATGAAAGAAAAGTGTGACGCCATGGGCGTCGAATGCCACCTCCTCATCTCCGGTGTCTCCGAGTCCGAGAGTTACGAGACCCCGAACGAATTCCTTTTCGCCAAGCTTCTCGGAAAGTAGGGCGGCGCTCCGCAGCGGACGAGGCGGAGCTCGCCCCTCCGTCCGCAATCCGTAACCGAGGGCCCTGCTCCCGCAGGGCCACCATTTCCTTGTGCTGCGCACGGTTGCGACAAAGCGCAACCCTCCACGTGAGACATGGAGGGCAACGCTTTGTCGTTGCCGCCTCGGACTCTCCAGCATTTTCAAGCGCGAACCCTGAACCCTGAACGCGAAGCTCCACAGTTGATCGCGTCTTGAGAGTGAATCTGAGTAAATCCGTGTGAATCCGTGTGAATCCGTGTGAATCCGTGGTCAAAATTGGCGTCTATTAGCGTGCATTAGCGGTTCCAAACTCTGAACCCTGAACGCGGCGCCCCGTCCCATCTCCCATCTCCCATCTCCCATCTCCCATCTCCCATCTCCCATCTTCCATCTTCGCCGGCGCAGCCGGCATTCCCTGCCCCCCTCCGTCATTGACCGCCACCTACTAACCAAGGTATGAATCGAGGCATGGACCGCTCTTTGAATCGGCAGTTCTTCCGGAAAACCACGGTCCTCGCCCTGGTGGTTGCGCTCGTCGTCCAGGTATCCTCCTGTGGCACCCTCCTTCACCCGGAGCGACGCGGGCAAACCAGCGGACGGATCGACCCGAGCATTGCGATTCTCGATGGGCTCGGGCTCCTCCTCTTCATCATTCCCGGCCTGATCGCTTACGCCATCGATTTCTCATCCGGCGCCATTTATTTACCGGGCACCGCCGGCAGCGTCACTCCTGGCGCGGATGGCGAATTTGTCGTCGTGCAGACTTCGCCCGGCGGTCCCACGGAAGCCGAACTCGAGGCCATCCTCGAAACGCATACCGGCCGCGACATCGATCTGGCGGTTGAGGAGGCGGCGAGGATTCCTTCGGGTCAGCAGATCGCCGACCCGGACGAGTTTCAAGTGCGGTATGCCGCACTGATCGAGTCCGGCGTCATCCCGCAGCCCTGAAGCCGGCTTCCGCCTGCGAAGATAGAAGATCGAAGACGGAAGATTAAAGACGGAAGCTGAGCGAAGCGGAGCCCGACGGAACCAAAGTAGCACAGGCATCTTGCCTGGGTCTAAAAATCCCGCTGCCCCCGGCAGCGCACTTTCGACTCCAGTCTCCCGGCGGAACCAAAGTAGCACAGGCATCTTGCCTGTGTCTAAAAATCCCGCTGCCCCCGGCAGCGCACTTTCGACTCCAGTCTCCCGGCGCCCAACCCCGAACCAGCGCAGCGTGCACCTTGAACGCGGTGCTACGCACCACCCCAATTACCCTTGCGGCGCCACGTCTCCTCCACCAGAATTCCAACCACAGCGACGACGGACGAAACAAACCACATGGGCGGCGGCAGCAAAAAAGGCATGAAAGGCACCATCGGCATCCTGACCGGCGGCGGAGATGTCCCGGGACTGAATCCCGCCATCCGGGCCGTGACCTTTCGCGCCTTGCGCGAAGGATACCGCGTCGTCGGCATCCGTCGTGGATGGGCCGGGCTCGTCGATCTGATCCCGGACGTGGATGCGGACAATTCCACCAACTTTCAAGTGCTCACCGAAGACGCGGTCAATCGGGCAGCCCGCACAGGGGGCACCTTCCTGCACTCGTCACGCACCCGACCCAGCAATCTCCCCCGGAGCCTGGTGCCGCCGCACCTCAGGGACAAATACACGGACGAAATCAACGATGTCACCCCGGATGTCCTCAAAAACCTGGATTTCCTCAAGGTGGATTATCTGTTCCCCATCGGCGGCGACGACACGCTCAGCTACGCGCAACGCCTGCACGAGGAAGGGGTCAAAGTCATTGCGATTCCCAAGACCATGGACAATGACGTGCCCGGCACGGATTACTGCATTGGATTCAGCACCTGCGTCACGCGCACCATCGAACTAACGCACATGCTGCGCACTTCGGCCGGGTCACACGAACGTTTCCTGGTCATCGAAGTGTTCGGGCGGTACGCAGGCTTCACTGCCCTGCTGCCCACCATGGCCGGCGCCGCAGATCGCTGCGTGATTCCCGAGTGCCCGTTCGAAATCGATCATCTCGCAGAATTGCTGAGTTACGACAGAAGTCGCAATCCCAGCAGTTACGCGGTGGTCCTGGTTTCCGAGGGGGCCAAGTTTGACCGGGAAGAGGAGTTGTCCTTTGAGGGCACCGAGCAAGACCAGTACGGACACAAGAAGCTGGGCGGGTTCGGAGATAAGGTGGCCGCGAGACTGAAGGAAGCCTCCGCGCGCTTTAACGGCGGAAGACGCGTCAACATCGTGAACCAGCGGCTGGGTTACCTGGTCCGGTGCGGCGAACCTGATGCGATCGACTCCATTGTGCCGATGGCTTACGGGAACCTGGCGCTGGACTTGGCCCTCTCCGGGGTGTCGGGACGAATGGCGTCGTTGCGCCAGGGCCGCTACGACCATGTCCCGATCGAAGTCGTCACCGGTTCGAAAAAGGTCGTCGACGTCTCCAAGTATTACAATCGCGAGCGGATGCGGCCGACTTACGAGACCTTTCAGCATCTGCCGCTGTTCATCATGACCGGAGAGTGACGAGGGGCGAGGGGCCGGTCACGTAGTGACAGCCGAGCGCAGCAAATGACGAAGGAGTAATGACGAATGACGACGGGCGGGACGCTTGATGCTGGAGGGCGACGCTTTGTCGTCGCCGCCCCGGTTGCGACGAAGCGCAACCCTCCACGTGTGACCTGGAGGGCAATGCTTTATCCCCACTACGTGGCGCTCTGCAATGTGCCTTCGGCAGCGGAGAACGCGCTTCGCGCTGTGGCAGTGTCATTGCCCCTGAAAAAGTAGCCGCGCCCGGCCTGCCACGCCGATCGCGTAGCGACATGATCACGCGATCGTGATCTTCGGTTCCAGGTAGACGTCCTGGATGGCTTCGAGGAGTTTGACGCCTTCCTGCATCGGGCGTTGGAAGGCCTTGCGACCACTGATCAGACCCATCCCGCCGGCCCGCTTGTTGATCACTGCCGTCTGGACGGCCTGTGCCATGTCGTCCGCGCCGCCGGAGGCGCCACCCGAATTGATGAGGCCGCGGCGGCCCATGTAACAGTTGGCGACCTGGTATCGGCAAAGGTCGATGGGATGATCGGTTGTCAGCTTCTCGTAGACCAGGGGTGACGTCTTGCCGAATTTCAAGGCATTGAACCCGCCGTTATTCTCCGGCTGCTTCTGCTTGATGATGTCGGCCTGCAGCGTCACGCCCAGGTGGTTCGCCTGGCCCGTCAGATCCGCGGAGACATGATAATCCTTGTCCGCCTTGAACGCCGGATTCCGCAAGTAACACCACAAAATGGTGACCAACCCCAGCTCGTGCGCCATCTGGAAGGCCTCGGCCACCTCGACAATCTGCCGGCTGGACTCGGCCGACCCGAAATAGATGGTCGCCCCCACCGCGGCCGCGCCCATCTCGGAGGCTTGCCGGACGTGGCCGAACATCACTTGGTCAAACTTATTCGGGTAAGTCAGCAGCTCGTTGTGATTTATTTTGACGATAAACGGAATCTTATGCGCGTAGCGGCGCGCCACGGAGCCTAGCACGCCAAAGGTCGATGCCACCGCGTTGCACCCGCCCTCGACCGCCAGCTTGACGATGTTCTCCGGGTCAAAATACGCGGGATTCGGCGCGAAAGAAGCGCCCGCCGTGTGTTCGATCCCTTGATCCACGGGCAGGATCGACAGATAACCGGTGTTACTCAGACGACCGTGGCCCAGCAGCCGCTGGCAATTCACCAGGACCCGTGAATTGCGATCCCCGGGGCCAAGCAACTGATCCACGAAATCGGGTGACGGAAGGTGGAGAGATTCCTTCGGAATCCCCTCGCACCGGTGTCCGAGCAGTGTTTCGGCCTCGGGACCGAGCAATTTTTCGATTCTTTCAAGCATTGGAAACCTCCTCCAGGTGACGCGTATCAAACGGGACAAGAGAGCGCGATGCGATACCTTATGATGGGTTTGGTCCGGACTGGAAACACTTTTTTAAACCGCACGGACTTGCGCGAGAGCGCATCCTCAAAGCCGAAGGCAACCTGCAGAGTCTCGCGCAGCGAAGATAATTTCAAAATTCCCCATTCCCCATTCCCCATTCCCCATTCCCCATTCCGCATTCCCCATTCCCCATTCCCCATTCCGCATTCCGCATTCCCCATTCCGCACTCCGCACTCCGCATTCCCCACTCCCATCACGGATCTCGGCGCAGATCTCCACTGAACGCCGTACGCTGACTGGCGATGTACGTGCGCCAGGCTTGCTCGTCGTAGCCATAGTCGGCTTCCATTTCGATCGACCTGATCAGCGCCAGCACGGCCGGGTTTTTCAGGTGCTCGATCTTGACCCGTTTTTTACCACCCGCCTGCATGCCTCCGCCGCCGTTGCCAAAGCCAACGTTCATCCCCGGCCCTGAGGGGAG
>JAHEJT010000094.1 GCA_024638765.1 Verrucomicrobiales bacterium | reverse complement strand
CCTCGACTTGCCTTGCGCCCCTCGACTTGCCTTGCGCCCCTCGACTTGCCTTGCGCCCCTCGACTTGCCTTGCGCCCCTCCGCCCCGTCTCGCCTGCGCCCGGCGCTCCACGGCGGACTCCCATTCGCTCTCCCACACCTCCGAACCCTCCTGCGACTTCTCCCTGCGAGCTCTCCGCCGTAACATTTTTTGGGACATATGTCCCAAAAAATGTTACGGCGGTCGATCAACGAAGAAGGATCGCCCCGCGGCGGATGAGGCCAAGCCACCGGGGAGCGGCGGGTTACGCCCCACAGCGAATGATCCCCGCGCGATTCCGGGCTACTCCCCACGGCAAATGATCGCAGCGCGATTCCGGGCTGCTCCCCACGGCGAGTGATCGCATGGCGATTCATTTGGCCGCCTGCCACGCCGCTTCCATCTCCTCGAGCGACGCCTCCTTCAAACTCTTGCCTTCCGCCTCCAGCGCCGCCTCCACTGCGGCGAAGCGCGCCACGAACTTCTCGTTGGCGTGCGCCAGCAATTCCTCCGCCTCCATCCCCTCCACCCGCGCCAGGTTCACCACCGCGAAGAGGAGGTCCCCGAGCTCCTCGCCCAACCGGGTTCGAGCGTCGCCGCCTAACACTTCCCCTACCTCGTCGACTTCCTCGCGGATTTTGTCCAGCACCTGCCCCGGGTGCTCCCAGTCGAACCCGACTTTCGCCACCTTCTTCTGAATCTTCTGCGCGCGCATCAGGCTGGGAAGGGCTTTGGAAACGCCGTCCAGGTAATGCTTCTTCTTGTCCCCCTTCTCCGCGTCCTTGATCTCCTCCCACTGCCGCAGCACGCCCTGGGTGTCGGCGACCGCGCTCTCCGCGAACACATGCGGGTGCCGGCGCACCAGTTTTTCGGAAATCGCCGTGGCCACCGCGTCCAGGTCGAAAGCGCCCGACTCGCTCGCGATCTCGGCATGAAAAATCGGCTGCAAGAGGAGGTCGCCCAATTCCTCCTGGAGATGCCTCATGTCCCCGTCCCGGATCGCTTCGGCCGTCTCGTATGCCTCCTCGATCAAATTGGGGATCAGGCTCTCGTGGGTCTGCTCCGCATCCCAGGGACACCCGCCCGGCGCCCGCAGCCGGTGCATGATCGCCCGGAGCCGCTCCACCGGCGCCAGGCCCTCGCCCGAGATCAACTGGGAGTCGCCCGATGGGCCGCTTTTCTCCATCGCCTCCATCACATCTTCAGCCCAATTGACCAATAACCAATCCAATAACTAATAACGCGGCCGAGGGCCGCCCCCATTCTGGTTTTTGGAGTTTATTTGGATTCTGGAGATTGAGAACCGGAAAGTGCGCCCGGCCTCGCTTTTGGTCTCGATCCTGCTTGTAAATGCGCAGAAAGAAGTTAAATAAGCTCTCGCCATGACTACTGCCACGACTGAAGCACCCACCAGCCACAAGAAACTCCTCGACTGGATCGAGGAAATGGTCGCCCTCTGCGAACCCGACGCCATCGAATGGGCGAATGGTTCCGCAGAAGAATCCGACCGCCTCTCCAAGCTCCTCGTCGCCGGAGGGACCTTTCAGAAACTCGACGAGTCCAAGCGCCCGAATTCCTATCTGTGCTGGTCCGATCCCACCGACGTCGCCCGTGTGGAGGATCGCACCTTCATCTGCTCCGAAAAAGAAGATGACGCCGGCCCCACCAACCACTGGATGGCCCCCGGTGAAATGAAAGACACGCTCCGGCCCCTCTTCAAAGGCTGCATGAAAGGGCGCACCATGTACGTGATCCCCCTCTGTATGGGCCCGCTGGATTCGCCCCTCGCCAAGATCGGGGTCCAGGTCACCGACTCTCCTTACGTGGTCGTTAACATGCGCATTATGTGCCGCATCGGCACCCCCGTCCTCAAGGCGCTCGGCGACGACGGATTTTTCGTGCGCTGTGCCCACAGCGTGGGCGCGCCCCTGGAGTCGGGACAGGAAGACGTCTCCTGGCCGTGCAACGAAACCAAGTACATCACCCACTTTCCGGAAACCCGCGAGATCTGGTCTTACGGGTCCGGGTACGGCGGCAATGCCCTCCTCGGGAAAAAATGCCTTGCCCTGCGAATCGCCAGCGCTATCGCGCGCGACGAAGGCTGGATGGCCGAGCACATGCTTATCCTCGGCGTCGAATCCCCCGAGGGCGAGAAAACCTATGTCGCTGCCGCCTTCCCCAGCGCCTGCGGGAAAACAAACTTCGCCATGCTGATCCCGCCTGACTCCTACAAGGGATGGAAGATTTACACGGTCGGCGATGACATTGCCTGGCTCAAACCCGGTGCCGACGGAAAGCTCTACGCGATCAATCCCGAGTCAGGATATTTCGGCGTGGCCCCGGGGACTTCCATGAAGTCCAACCCCAACGCCATACTTTCCCTGAAAGAGAACTCCATTTTCACCAACGTGGCCCTCACTGACGACGGGGACGTCTGGTGGGAGGAAATGACCGACGACGCGCCGGCGCACCTGAAGGACTGGCATGGGAAAGACTGGACTCCGGATTCCGAAAAAGCCGCCGCCCACCCCAACTCACGTTTCACGGCGCCCGCCGCCCAGTGCCCCACCATCGATCCCGATTGGGAAAGCCCCAAGGGCGTGCCCATCTCCGCCATTATCTTCGGCGGCCGCCGCGCCTCCACCATGCCGCTGGTTTACCAGTCCTTGGATTGGAAGCACGGTACCTTCATCGGCGCGACCATGGGCTCCGAAAAGACGGCCGCCGCCGCGGGAGCCGTCGGAGAAGTCCGGCGCGATCCCATGGCCATGCTGCCCTTCTGTGGGTATCACGTCGGCGATTACTTCCAGCACTGGCTCAACATGGAGAGCAAAATCAAAGACCTGCCGAAGATTTTCCACGTGAACTGGTTCCGCAAGGACGCCGAGGGCAAGTGGCTCTGGCCGGGATTCGGTGAAAACATGCGGGTCCTCGAATGGATCGTGAACCGCTGTAACGGCAAGGTGGGCGCGGCCGAATCCGCCATCGGGCATATCCCCAACGCCGAGGACTTCAACCTCGAGGGGCTCGATGGATTTACCGCGGATGACTTCGCCGAGGTCATGGCCATTCATAAAGACGAGTGGCAGGGCGAGCACGCCTCCCAGGCGGAGCTCTTCGCAGAGGTGGGCGCCAAGTTGCCCGCGGAACTCGTCAAACAGCGTCAGGACCTCCACGACCGCATCGCCGGGATGTAATACGAGGAGGGCGAGACTTAACCGCCCTCCCCCATCGCCCCTTCCACGAGCCTGTATCGCGTGCTGAAACGGCCGCGGTTGTGCTTGCGGCAGCAGTCGTAACACGCCGCCACATACCGCATCCGCCGGACCCGTTCCAGGGCGGATCCGCACGCCGGACAGGTGTACCGGTATTTCTTCCGCATGCGGCTGCGCGGCAGGGGCAAGGTATGGCAGGCACTCTCCCCGGGGATCCCCAGATCCGCACAGGCCTGCCGCCACTCAGGACCATGCGTCTGAATACGACGCCGGCCCGCGCGCACGTGTGCCACCAGGTGCGCCATTTCATGCCGCAAGGTGTGCATCGGTTCTTCCGGCGCAAACTCCAATAGCCTCGGATTCAATTCGATGCGCCCCGCTGCGTAATCCGCGAGGCCCGCGCTGCTCCGAAGCCGCCGGTTCCAGTGCACTTCCACCCGCCGGCCTAACCTCGGCAGTCCCAGTTTGCGCGCCATCTGCGCACAGGCATCACTCAGTTCGCAGTCAAACCCGGAGCCGGGCAGCTGAAGAGGCGGAGCCGGGCCTCGGTGACTCCGTTCGCGGGAAACCAACTCCCTGAACGGCTCGAATAGTAACTCGAGCTGCTGATGGATGATCATGTGGCGAGTAACCCAGACTCCTCGCGTGCGCTCGATCCCGGCCGTTCCGCGCCGGATGCGGCTTCAATTCGCATCCACGGATTCCGCCGGCTCAAGCCGATTCTTATCGAGCACTTTATACTCGATCGGCTCAATTGCGACAAGTGAGTTGTCCGGAATGCTCCCCCGCAAATATGCATTGGCGCCCACCGTGCTCTTCGCGCCGATGGTGGTCTCTCCCCCCAGCACCGTCGCGTTTGGATAAATCGTCACCCCATCCGCGACGTTGGGGTGGCGCTTGATCCCCTTGACCACACGCCCCTCCTCGTCCTTCGGAAAACTCCGCGCCCCCAGGGTCACCCCGTGGTATAGCTTGACGTGGTCTCCGATCTCGCAGGTCTCACCAATGACAACTCCCGTCCCGTGATCAATGAAGAAATGGGAACCGATCGCGGCACCCGGATGAATGTCAATGCCGGTCCGATTGTGCGCCCACTCCGTCATCATCCGCGGAATCAGGGGCACTTCTTTCAAATAGAGTATATGCGCCAGCCGCTGAATGGCGATGGCCTCGATGCAAGGATAGGAAAGAATGATCTCGTCATAACTGCGCGCCGCAGGATCGCCTTCGTAGGCCGCTTCGACGTCCGTCCGCAGAAGGCGGCGCACCCGCGGCAGCGCCTCCAGCAGATGGCAGGCAAGGTCATGCCCCGGATCCGCCCCGGCGGTAGCGCCGCCGATTTCCTCATTTGAGAGGCTCTTGACCAGTTCCGCTTCCAATTGCTCGCGCACCACCCGGATCCGCTGTGCCGTCAATTCCCGCAGCTGGCGAGAGGCAATCGGTTCCTCATCGTGATACCCGGGGAAGACGAGCTGCAGCAGATTCTGGGAAATGGCCGCGACAGCTCCCTTGGAAGGCAAATTGGAGCAATCGATGTGATTGATCCCACCAACACTTTGGTAGGATTCCAGCAGGCTGTTCACAATCTTTTCGTCTTCGCAGTCCATAGCTCTTTCCGGGTGCCCCTAAACGGGGAGGTCTCTTCAGACCCCTGGTCGCGGGTGGGTACCCACTGTAATCGCGGAGAATCCGTTTCCAAAAAGATATTCTCTCTTCGTAGTCGCCGTGGCCCCGCGACCAGGAGATGACCGCCGGCCAGCCCAGTCCTCGCCACGGCACTCCCGCGATCGCCTTCTCCTCCACCGGACCGATTCCCAGCAGCAGGCCCGCTGGCCGCCAGGGGGGCGGTTTGCGGCGTGCGAGAGTTGCTATCGGAGTGGTGCCGGGATGGCGGCTCCCTCGGGAGTCCGGGAGGGCCCGAGGAGTGATCCGCCTTCTGAGAACGTCCCACGCTATAAAACAGGGCAGATTAGCGCTCCCAACACCCCTAACCCATTGATAATCAAAGGGCTTGTTGTAATTGCTGGAGATTCTAAAAATGCCTGAAAAAATCTGCAAAATTCATTAATTATTAGCTCTTGCAAATATTTTAACTACTGCTAGTTTATTTTAGTTATTATGGTTAGTGATAATCATTCGCTGCAGGAGCGGGTCAAGAGCGCCGCGCGCATCATTCGTGAGCCAGGGAAGTATAAAATCTGCCTCGGCTGCGAATCGATCGTCTCCGCCGACATCTCCACCTGCCCCAACTGCCACGCCTATCGCTTCGAGGTCGATCACGATCTCGTCGTCGCCCAGGCGCGGTTCTTGAGCGGGAGGGAGAGACAGACCGTCCTCGCGACTGATTTCCATTGACCATGGATAACTCTGCCCCTGGGGGAGCGCCGTCCTGCGGCCGCCTGCCCGGAGCAGCCAACAGAAATATCGGGAAAGGGATCCGAAGGGCACCCTCCCGGGACCGGCCGAGGAAAATCCTCGCGCCCCCCCGGGGACCAGTCCTTCCCCTTCTTCGTTTAGGAAAAGACAGAAACATACCAGCCGGAAAGGCCCTCGTGGCCTGGCCGCTGACAAAAAAGAACCAAAGGAAGACTAAATCCTTATGAAAGCAAAATCCATTGCTCTGAGCATTGTCGGACTACTCACCGGGGCCACGCTTTACGTGGCCACCTCCGCGCACGCGGGTGAGATGGTACAAACTGCGGCCGTTCCGGCCGCTGGCGGAGGCGCCGGAGGCGGCAGCCTCATCGATCCTATCACCGGAGCCGTCACCGTCGGTTTCGATTCGCATTATATCTTCCGGGGCACCAACCTTGGCGAGAATGCCCCTTGGGGAAGCGTTGACCTCAACGTGCCCTTGGGAAGCGCGTTCAACCTCGGCCTGGGGGCGTGGTACATCCACCCGACCTCCCCGGCCGGCGCCCTGCCCGTCGACAAAAATGACGAATTGGACCTCTACGCCAGTCTCGGCACCACTGTCGGGCCTCTGGACGTAGCCGTGGGTTACACTGCCTTCATCTACCCGGAAGCGGATGGCGGAGAAACCAACGAAGTCGGAATCAGCTTGGGAACCTCGCTTGGCATTTTTGATGCCAGCTTCGGTTACTACCACGACTTCGATCTGGAAACCAATTACTTCGAGTGGGCGCTGGGCACCACCTTCGAACTCACCGACCGCGTCGGCCTGTCCCTGGGCGCCGCGCTTGGCCACTTCGAGGACAAGCTCTCCAACGTCCTGATCACCGCGTCTCTGCCCATCCGAATCTCGGATAGCGCCGTGCTCGAACCCTACATTGCCGGATCAATCAACGGCGGCGATATCGAGGGTCCGGGTCGCAAAGACCAACTGTTCGGCGGCGCCAGCCTCAGCCTCTCCTTCTGAGCAGAGTTGACCGATTTGGTCTTCTCCGTTTTCAAGGAAGCCAGCTGCTAGATACATAAGCCAGTCCCTTTTGGTTCCACCCCTCCCGGCCCGCGGCCGGGAGGGGTTTTTCTTTTTCAGTGGCCCCCTCTCGTCGCTGCCCCCCTCTCAAACCCCCGCCGCCGGTGGCCCCGGGGGCCGAGGATCCCTGACCCTCCGGGGAAAAAGATTGACTAAGTTTTCCTAATTATAGATAACTCCTGAAAATCAACAAACCTTGGAGACATTACCGTTTCTATGAAGATATCATCTGTTGCCCTTGTCAGTGTCCTCTTCGCCGTTTGGTCGCTCGCTCCCGTCCACGCAGGCGTCCGGTCCGTGCCCCCCATACCCCTCAGTGCCGACGCATCCGCCTCGGCCGCCGCCTCCAGCGGCGGCCTCATCGATCCCATCTCCGGTGCCGTGTCCGTCGGATACGACTCCAAATACATCTTCCGCGGGGCCGATCTCGGAAAAAATTCGATCTGGGGCCAACTCGAATTCGAGTTCCCGCTGGGCGATTACGATCTCGGGTTCGGCACCTGGTATCAAAACCCGGTCGACGGATCGCATCTCAATCCTGCGGGCGAAGATGAACTCGACCTCTTCGTCAACCTCTACCGGGATTTCGGTGATCTCAGCGCCTGGCTGGGATACACCGCTTATCTTTTCCCGGAAGCAGGCGGAGGCGACACCCATGAGGTCGGCGTCGGTGTCGGGACCCCGGTGGGTCCGCTCGACCTGGGACTGGCCGCTTACTACGACTTCGAACTGGCGAACGGCACTTGGTATTTCGAGGTTACCGCCGGACACTCCATCGGCCTGACCGACCGCATCACCTTCGCGCTGATTGCCGGGATCGGTTACGAAGTGGCAGACGATCTGGATGTCAGCGACTTCACCCACGTCGATCTGATCGCCGCGCTGCCTATCGAGATCTCCGACTCCACCACCCTGGAGCCCTATATCGCGGGTGTCCTGCCGCTCGACGGCCGGGACGCGGTCCAGGACGACGCCCTCTACGGAGGGATTACCCTGAGTGTGACCTTCTGAGCGGCCGCTGGAGCCCAACTCCACCGAAATCTTAAGGACCCTTGGTTTTTCCTCCCGGCCGCAAGGCCGGGAGGTTTTTTTTCTCCTCCCCACTCAAATCCTTCCCCTAGCCCGGGCAAACCCCCTCGATAGCAGTCCCGGGGGCGTTCCCCGCCCAGGGCGGGAGAAAAATAATACCGATTTATTACGGGTTGACAGGTCTGCAATCCCGGCGTCAGATTAGCGCCTCCCCTCGGGGAGATCTAAAACCAGAGGAAAACTCAATTTATGAAAACCAAGACACTCTCTCAACTGACGTTCGGACTCGCCGCCTGCGCGGCCCTACTCTTGACGGCGCCCGCGCAAGCAGGCCCTTCGGGCACCAGCTACTCCAAGGCCCCTGTTTACACCGGCGACGCCGGCATGATGGGCGGAGGCAGCAGCCTGCTTGATCCGATGACCGGAGCCGTATCCGTCGGTTACGATTCCCATTATTTCTTCCGTGGCACGAACCTAGGTAAGAACGCCCCCTGGGGCAGCCTCGACCTGAATGTGCCCGTCGGCGATTTCAGCCTCGATCTGGGCGCCTGGTACATCAACCCCGTCGATCCGGACGGCGCGATTCTGAGCGACGATAATGACGAGCTGGACCTCTACGCCAGCCTCGGCACGACCCTCGGCGCCTTTGATGTGGCCGTGGGTTACACCGCCTACATCTACCCCGAACTCAGCGGCGGCAACACCAACGAAGTCGGTACCAGCATCGGCACCGCCGTAGGACCCGTGGATCTGGGTTTCGCCTACTTCTATGATTGGGACCTCGAAACCCACTACTTCGAGTGGTCCGGCGGCACCAGCCTGGAACTCAGCGATCGCGTCGCGCTCGACCTGGGAGTGGCCCTCGCCCATTTCGAAGACCAGTACTCGCATCTCCTGCTGACCGCTTCGCTCCCCATCCAGTTGAGCGACTCGGCCGTTTTTTCCCCCTACATCGCGGGCAACATCGGAGGCAACGATATTAAAGGTCCCGGCCGTGAAGACAAGGTCTTCGGCGGAGCCAGCATCAGTGTCTCCTTCTGATTTACTTCAAGACCCGAGCCTCCTTTGGTGAAAACTCCCGGCCGCAAGGCCGGGAGTTTTTCGTTTTCCGGTCCCAAACTCCGCCGCGCAGAAAACCCTTTCTGCCTGTTCTCGACAGGCACCCTGGCCTATCTTCCATCCGTATGCCTGACGCGGCTTCCGTGCTCATCGACGGCTCCGGCCACCTCCAGTTCAGCTACTCCATTCCCCCGCACCTGAGCGGAAAGGTCGGGGTGGGCTCCCGTGTCCGCGTGCCCCTGCGCACCCGCCAGGCTTCGGGCACCATCATCGGCCTGGAATCCGCCGATATCGATGCCGCCCGGATCCGGCCCCTCGATTCCCTCATCGGTTCCGACCCCGTCCTCACTCCTAAGCTCCTCGAACTCGCGCACTGGATCTCAAACTACTATTACGCCCCGCTGGAAACTGTCCTGCGCACCGTCCTGCCCGAAGCCGTCCGCTCGGAAGCACAAACCTTCAAAACCCGCAAGGTAGTCCGACTCCTTGCAGATCTGGAGCCGGGGGAACTGGCGACGATCGAAAAACGCGCCCCACGCCAAGCCACCGTCCTGCAACAGCTCCTCGAGACAAAGCCGCATCCGGTCCTCCTCAGCGATCTTGAAAAGGACGGTGGCTCCGGCGTCTGCCGCGCCCTCGAACGCAAGGGAATCGTCGGCATCGAGGATTCCCAGGTCCATCGTGATCCCCATGCCTCGGAGCAATTCGTCCCCAGCGATCCTCTGACCCTCAACGCGGATCAACAGACCGCTTACGAGCGGATCTCAGACGCGCTGTGCCCGCCCGCCGGCCGATCGGAGGATTTTCGCCCCTTCCTCCTGCACGGAGTCACCGGTAGCGGCAAAACGGAAGTTTACCTGCAGCTCATCCGCAACGTCATCGAGGGGGGAAGAAGCGCACTCGTCCTGGTGCCGGAAATCTCGTTGACGCCACAGACCGTGGAACGATTCAAGAGCCGATTCGCCCACATGCAAGACCAGGTCGCCGTGCTCCACAGCCACCTCAGCCAGGGCGAACGCCACGACGAATGGTTTAAGATTCACCGCAAACACGCCCGCATCGTCGTCGGAGCGCGCAGCGCCGTCTTCGCCCCCCTCGAAAATCTAGGGCTCATCGTGGTCGATGAAGAACACGAAACTTCTTACAAACAGGAAAACCCTCCCCGATATCACGCCCGCGACATCGCGGTGGTCCGGGGGAAGCTGGAGAACTGCGCCGTGCTCCTTGGGAGCGCGACCCCTTCTCTCGAGTCCTACGAAAACGTCCGGCGGGGCAAGTACACGCTCCTCGAACTGCCGCGGCGTGCCGATGACCAGCGCATGCCTCTCATTCGCGTCATTGATATGCGCACGGAATCGCGGCGCAATAAGGGCGGGCCATCCATAGTCTCCGAAAGACTCCGCATCGCCATGGATAAACGCTTTGATGAGGGAGAACAGATCATTCTCTTTCTCAATCGGCGCGGGTTCGCCACCTCGCTCGTCTGCCAGGAATGCGGTCACGTCTGCGAATGCAATCACTGCAGCGTCCCCCTCACCTTTCATCGCACCGAAGAACGCCTCATCTGCCATATCTGCGGCTTCCAGCGGCTTGCACCCTCGAAATGCCCGGAGTGCGCCAGTCCCACCATACGTCTGGCGGGATACGGCACCCAGAAAGTGGAGGACGTCCTCAAACGGCTGTTCCCCGATCGCAACGTCGCCCGAGTCGATACCGACAGCATGAAACGCAAGAACCTCCTGCGCGACACTCTCAACGCCTTCAAGGCGGGGAAGATCGATATCCTCGTGGGCACCCAGATGATCGCCAAGGGCCTGCACTTTCCCAACGTCACCCTGGTCGGCATTCTAAACGCCGATCTTGGTCTTCATGTGCCCGACTTTCGGGCCGGGGAACGCACCTTCCAGTTGCTCACCCAGGTGGCGGGACGGGCCGGCCGTGGTGAAATCCTCGGGGAAGTCGTCGTCCAAACTTTCACCCCTCACAGTCCCTCCATCCAGTTTGCCAGGCATCATGATTTCACAGGCTTCGCGGAGCAGGAGCTCCAGTTTCGCAAACAGTTCCAATATCCTCCCTACACCCATGCCGTCCTGGTCACAGTGCGTTCCACCCACGAGGCACGCGCCGAATTCTCCATGACAACGGTCGCCAACCGCCTGCGCAAACAAATCGGTCCGGAGATCCTGATGGGCGAACCGATGCCTTCCCCACTAGCCAGGGCGGCGGGACAATACCGCTTTCAGCTCTTCCTGCGCGCGCCTTCCGCCACCCGGATCACCGCTTCACTCAAAGAAACCCTCGATAAGCTGTCGTTTCCGAAAGACGTGATCGTCAGTGTGGACGTGGATCCCTACTTTCTGATGTGAGACCCCGATATAGGCCGCCACCATCCGCTTTTCACAGAGCGGCGTCGCCCGCACAGGCCCTCAGGAGACGGGACAACTCAACCAGAAGGTCGTGGTGTTGTTGGCGCTCTGCGCACCAATCCGCATCCCCATCTGGTGGGCCAGGACACCGGCAATCGCCAGGCCGATCCCAAAATGATCGCTCTCCTTCGTGGTGAAGAACGGCTTGAACACTTTGTCCATGTGATCGACAGGAATTTCGGCGCCGGTATTGCGCACGAAAATGTCGACGCGCTCGGGGTCACCCCCGGCTGTCTGCCCCGGAGCAAGGACGTCGACCGCCATCTCCCCGCCGGCGGTTCCAGCCGCTTCTGCGGCGTTGCTCACCAGCTCGAGAAGAATCTCTTTGAGCTTGGTGGCGTCAGCTGCGAGCTGCGGAACCGAGGGCTCCATGTTGAGCTGGAAATTAACTCCGTTCTTTTCACAAACTTCCGTCAAGCTCCCCTGCGCCATCGGCAGGAACTCACCCAACTGAATGGGTTGTAGCGTCACTGTGGCGCATCCGCCCGCGGTGAGAATGCGTTCGAAGAGGCGCGAGGAATTCTGTCCGGCTTCCTTGATGTGCTCGATGTTCTCACGCACCGTGGGGTCCAGATCATCCTGCATCAGGATCAAGGTCGAAAATCCCTGGACCACGGCCAGCAGGTTGTTGGACTTGTGCGCAAGCCCGCGCAGCAGACCGTCAAAATACTGACGGGTCAGCGATTCATCGAGCGCGAGGTAATCGGCAAAGTGAAACTCCCCCGACGCTATTTGCGGAGATTCCATAATACTCACAGTTATTAAGTATCAGATAATCTCAATAAGAGCAAGTAAATTCTTGGTATTATTAAAAATATAATTTATTCCACAGCGCTGAGAAGGCGTTTAGGCCGGATTTTCCCTGATTTTTCGGGCTTTCAACCCCTTTCCACCCCTTTCCACCCCCGTTTTTCCCATTCTTCGCCCTTTCACCCCCCTTCCACCCCTAATCTCCCCCGGATCTCCCGCCTCTCACTCCATCCGCTGAACCTCTTCCGCTCCCCCGAACACCCTCCGGGCCCCGCCCTCCACCTCCAGAATCAACTCCCCGCAATCCCCAAGCCCCGCGAAAACCCCCTCGTGAAGGGCTCCCTCACCCTGCAGCCGAACCCCCTTCCCCTGGAAAACACTCCGTGCCTCCGCCTCGACCCGCAATTCCGGCCATCCCGCCTCGCCCGCGCGATAGGTCCGGTCCAGCTCGTCGAGCAGCCGCGCCGCGACCCGCTCCCTCTCGACCACAGCGCCGTCTCTCCGCCCCATCCGCAGGGAAATCGCGGACTGCCGCAGCGCTTCGGGAAAATCGTCTTTCTCGCCGTTAACATTCACCCCAATGCCGAGCGCCGCGTAGCGCTCGGTAGTTCGGTTTCCCGCTCTGGTTTCCAACAGGATCCCGCAGACTTTGCGTCTCTTTTGGAGATAGACGTCGTTGGGCCACTTGATCTCCGCGGCGTCATCCAGGTATTTTTCCAGGGCCCGGCACACTGCCACCGCCGCCAGCGTCGTCAGGCGCGCCCAATGCTCCGCCGCAAAGGAGGGTCGTAACAGCACTGAAAACAACAAGTCCCGGCCGGGAGCCGATTCCCAGCGCGCGCCGCGGCGCCCGCGCCCCCGCAGCTGGCGGTCCGCAAATATTGCGAGCCCCTCCTTTTCTCCCTCCGCCGCCAGCCGGTGGATGGCGTCGTTGGTGGAATCGAGCTCCGGAAAAGTCTGCACATCCCTGCCGATCACTCCCGGCTCTCCCAGCAACTCGCGGATCCGCTCCGCGTTGAGCCCGTCCTGCTCAGGACTCATCTTCCAGTTCCAGGGACAGATCGATGGCGCGTGCGGAATGAGTCAGCGCCCCCGCCGATATACAATCGACGCCCGACCCCGCGATAGCTCCCACCGTCTCCAAAGTGACCCCGCCGCTGGCCTCCAGCACCACTTTTCCCGCGGCGAGCGCTACCGCTTCGCGCAGTTCTTTGAGAGACATGTTATCCAGGAGAATAACGTCCACTCCCTCGAGCTTCAGGAAGCGCACGACTTGCTCGAGCGTATCCGCTTCCAACTCCACCTTCATTTCCGGGCAGGCCTCTTTCACTTTGTCGATGGCACCCTGCAATGCCTCGCTCCCGTCCGCCGCAAGCAGGTGATTGTCTTTGACTATCACCTGATCATAGAGACCCATGCGATGGTTGGCGCCGCCCCCCGCCCGGACCGCGCCCTTTTCCAGAACGCGCCAGCCCGGTGTCGTCTTTCGGGTGTCCAGGATGCGGGTCCCGGAATTCCCCGCCGCTTCGACGTATTGTCGCGTCAGCGTCGCGACCCCGCTGAGTCGTTGTAAGAAATTCAAAGCCACACGTTCCGCGGTCACGATGGATCGCGTGGCTCCCGTGATTGTCATCACCCGGTCGCCGCGCTTCACCGCTTCACCGTCGGCTTTGAGGATCCTCACCTCGAGACCCGCATCCACCGCGCGGAAGACCTCGGCTGCGGTTTCGGTGCCCGCGAGCACGCCGGCCTCACGCGCCACGACGTGTGCCGAGGTCCGCGCCTGCTCCGTGATAAAAAATCTCGAGGTCACGTCGCCCTCGCCGATATCTTCTTCCAGGGCCAATCGGATTAAATCTGCGACTCCAGTCTCTCTCATGATTCTGCCGTTGCATGCTACTGTTACCTGCCATTGATTTCCCGTGCAATACGGGTTTTATTGGCCCCGGTCGTGGCCTCGGTTTCCGGAGAGACGATACCCAGGCTACTCCCGTTCCGCACTTTATTGCATGGCATCCCGACCTAAGCGCCCTTCACCCGGCATCCTCCCTCCTCTCCGACGGAAATACAGTGAGCTGCGCTGGTGGCAGAAGACCCTCGTCTTCCTCTTCCTGCTGATGGCGGCCTCCGCGTCAACCGCCGCGGCCGGGTTGCATTTCTTCTATGCCCATCTCGCCAGCCAGCAGGATCTCAGCGACCTCGGACGCATGCCTCAGCGATCTATCGTTTACGATCGGAACGAGGAAATCGTCGGAAGACTTCACGGCGCCAACCGGATCGTCGTCTCCGCCAAGGATGTCTCCCCCTTCTTCGTGGACGCCATCGTCGCCCGGGAAGACGCCCGTTTCTTCAGCCATCACGGGGTGGATTATCTCGGCGCCTTGCGCGCGCTCCTGCGGAATGTGAAAGACAAGAGGTTCGTCCAGGGCGCCAGCACCATCACGATGCAATTGGCCCGCAACAGCTATTTCACGGCTGACAAGACCCTTCATCGCAAGCTGCTTGAGATCGCCGTGGCGCGGCGCATCGAGGATCTCTATACCAAGGAAGAAATACTCACCTATTATATCAACCGGATTTATTTCGGCGCGGGACTCTACGGCATCGATCGGGCGGCCCAGGATTATTTTCACAAACACCCGCGCGATCTCTCGCTGGGAGAAGCGGCGCTTCTCGCCGGCATCATCCGCGCTCCCAGCCGTCTCTCCCCGCTCAAGCATTACGAGGACGCTCTCGAGGAGCGGGACGCGGTCCTTACGCGCATGGTCGACGAAGGATACGCCTCGGACGAGGAAGTCGCCCGCGCCCGGGGTCAACCCATCTCGGTATACCCGGTGACTTACGTTAAGGAACAGGAAAATTACGCGCTCGACGCGGTGAGACGCGACCTCGACCTCTTTCTCGAGGAGGCGGATACGGAGGACGGAGGTTTCAACATTCATACCACGCTCGATATGCGCCTGCAGCGCGCCGCGGAAGCGGCCCTCGAAAATCATCTCCAAGAAATTGAATCTTCCCCCGGGTTCCGACACCGCTCCCGGGCGGCCTTCGGCAAGAGTTTCAATCCCAACCAACCCCAGGCCACCGATTACGTGCAGGGCGCCGTCGTGGTCCTGGACAACGACACCGGTGGCCTCGTGGCCATTGTCGGGGGACGGGATTTCAACCACAGCAAGTTCAATCGCGCACTGCTTTCGCGCCGCCAGATCGGCTCGGCCTTCAAACCCTTCGTCTACGCCACCGCCTTCCAGCGCGGCCTCATGCCGGGCACCCTGGTGGATGATTCTGCCATCGCGCGCGGAGAAATCCCCAGCGTGAACCCCAACTGGAGCCCGCGCAATTCGGACGGAAAATACAACGGACTGCGCCCGGCGGCCTGGGGGCTCATCAAATCCCGCAACACCATGAGCGTCCGGGTGGGGGCTTACAGCGGTCTCGAAAGCGTCATCGATACCACCCGCACTCTCGCCCTCGCCCGCGAGATCGAGCCCACCCCCCAAGTCTACATCGGCAACCTCGGGGCCACCCTCAAGGCTCTCACCAGCGCCTTTTCCGTCTTTCCCAACCACGGCGTCCTCATGCGCCCCTTCATCATCGAGACCATCGGGAGAGGCGACAGCCCCGAATTACGCGCCACCCCGGTCGTGGAACTGCCCGTCCTCCCGGCGGGGGCCGCCTGGATGACTTCCACCATCCTCGAAGACGTCATCACTGAAGGCACCGCCAGCGCCGTCGGCCGCCTCGGTTTCCAGGTCCCCGCCGGCGGCAAGACCGGGACCACCAACGATTACACCGATGCCTGGTTCGTCGGATACACCAGCCGCCTCACCTGCGGCGTCTGGATCGGGATGGACCAGCCCAGCACCATCATGGATCGCGGATACGGTAGTCGCCTCGCGCTTCCGATTTGGGTCGAGATCATGAAGGCGGCCGAAGAATATGGCTACCCGGGGGAAGCTTTCGCCCCTCCGGTGCCGCTCGCACTAGTGGAACTTTGCGGCGTGTCCGGTCTGCTCGCCACTCCCAATTGCCAGCGGGCCCAACAGGCTTACTCCTCCGAAATACCCTACGAAATGATCCCCCGCGAAAGCTGCGCCTTCCACGGTTGGCAACCGCGCCACGCCGGACGTGGACGCGGCCTTTTCAATCGCATCCTCGATCTCTTCCGCTAGCAAGTGGCCTTGCAGGTAGCTGCGGCTTCCAGCCGCGGTTTCGCCACGGTTCTGCGGCTTCCAGCCGCAGCTACTTTCATTTTTTGAATGCCCCGGCCCACATCCGGGTCTAAAGTGAGGATTAAATACCGCCCATGGAAGTTCTCGATCAACTCGCCGTGGCCCTCGGGTTCGCCACCCTGGCCGGCCTCAATCTCTATCTCACCGTCCTGGTGACGGGAATGGCGATCCGCTTCCACTGGATCGATCTGCTCCCCCAATTCGAATCGCTGGAGGTGCTCGGACAACCCGCCGTCCTCATCGTCGCCGGCGTCCTCTTTCTTCTCGAGTTCTTTGCGGACAAGATCCCCTGGGTCGATTCCCTCTGGGATGTCATTCACACCCTGATCCGCCCCGTCGGCGGGAGCCTGCTCGCGCTGCAAACGCTCGGGGACATGAATCCCGCCTTCGAAGTCTGCCTCGCCCTCGTCGCCGGAAGCGCAACCCTCGTTACCCACGGCTTCAAAGCGAGCACTCGCCTCGCCATCAATGCATCTCCTGAACCCGCCACCAACATCGTCGCCAGCGTCACCGAGGACGCCGCTGTCGTCGGAGGATCGCTCCTCATGTGGACTTCGCCCCTGGTCGCTGGCATCCTCTGCCTTTTCTTTCTCGCCGGCATCCTCTATTTCACGCCGAGGCTCTTTCGCCGCATCAAGGCCAACCTCTGGCTTCTTTATCGGAAGCTGCGCGCCCCCGCCGGTAACAACCACCTGCGCGACTCCGACTCCCTGCCCACCGGCCTTTCTTCCGCAGAAAACCTCGCCCTCGACGCCGAATTGGGACCCGGCGGCTCCCAGCCTCTCTGGGCGGTGCCCTGCATCGCCGGCCGCGCGCGGGGTTTGCGCGGCCTGCTCCCCAATCTCTTCGGCAAACTCACCGCCGACAAAACCCGGCCCGGCGAGATCCGGTTTATCTCCGGAAGCGTCCACCGGCCTGTCATGATCACCCTCCCTCTCGACGGGTGCAGCTTTTCTCACCAGCGCCGATTTCTCAGCGAGGATCTCGTCCTCGAGCGCCAGGGCGACCGCTTCAAAGTGGTGTTCCGCTTCGGTCGCGGTGAAGACGGGCTCGTGGATTCGCTGATTCGGGAACTCGAATCACTCCAGCGCGTCCCCGGCGAACCGCCGGCCGCATCCGCAACACCCGAGCCTGCCGGTGAAGCCGTGTCTCCTGCCTGAAGGGTCGGCGAATCCCAACGGCCCGGTGCCACTTCGGAGAACGAATCTCCGGACTCGTTCTGAACCAACCTCCCGGTTCGTTCTCCCGCCGCCTCCGCTGCGCTGCGGCCGTCCGCCGGGCGTCTCGCCGTCGTCGAGATCCACATCGAAAGCCGGCGCTTGTTCAATCCCCCTTCCCGCCGGAAAGAGGGTTAGGGTGAGGGGAACGAACTCCCGAGAGGCCTCTCAGCGAATAATCCCGCGCTCGCTCTCCTCCACGAACGCGATCAGGTGCGCCAATTCCGCGCAGTTTTCCGCGGGCTTGCGTAGTTCATCCAGCGCCTGCGACGTGTTCAACCCGCGACGATAAATCGCCCGGTAAGCGTCCTTCATTAACTTGATGACCTCCGGGCTCAATCCTCTCCTCTCCATTCCGATCGTGTTCACCCCGCGCACCACGGCGGGATTTCCATCCGCGATCATGAAGGGCGGCACATCCTGGACGATCTTGGAGCACCCGCCGGTGATCGCCAGCTCTCCGATCCGGCAAAACTGGTGCACCGCCGTCAGGCCTCCGAGAATCGCGTAATCTTCCAGGACCACGTGTCCCGCCAAGGTGCCATTATTGGAGGAGATCACGTGATCACCCACCACGCAGTCGTGCGCCACATGACTGTAAGCCAGGAAATTTCCGTGGCTCCCCACCACCGTCCTCGCCCCGGGCAAACTGCCCCGGTGCACCGTGACAAACTCCCGAAAGGTATTCTCGTCCCCGATTTCCAGATAAGTGGGCTCCCCCTGGTATTTCAAATCCTGGGTCTGTTGCCCGATCGACGCGAAAGCGAAAAACCGATTGCCCTTCCCGATGTTCGTGGGGCCGGCCACCGTCACATGATTCTGCAGCCAGCACCCCTCCCCCAACACCACTCCCGCGTGAATCACGCAATATGGTCCGATCTCCACCCCCGGCCCGATTTCCGCCGAGGGATCAATCACCGCCGTCGGATGAATCCTCGTCTCCACTTCCTGTGCTGTATTCACAACCTGCGATTCTCGACTCTCTAAACTAACGGGCCAGCAGCGCGAATTTCAGTTCCGCCGATGAAACCGTTTCGTTGTTGACCACACAGCGGCACACTGCCGAACCGATGTTCGCCCGCGCCCGCAAGACTTCTCCCTCAATAAACAGAGTGTCGCCCGGGAACACCGGCTTCCGGAACTTTACCTTGTCCGCGCTCATGAAATACCCCAGCTTGCCCTGGTTCTCCTCTTTACGCAGCATGATGATGCTCGCCAGCTGCGCCATCGCCTCGACCTGAAGCACCCCAGGCATTACCGGGTGACCCGGAAAATGTCCCTGGAAGAACGGCTCGTTGATGGTCACCTGCTTGACACCAGTGCATTTGTTTTCTCCCTCGAAATCCACGATCCGGTCCAGCAGCAGGAAGGGATAACGGTGCGGCAGAATCGTCTGAATCTCCGCCACGTCGAGCACCCCTTTGCCCGTGGGAATGTTCACCGGGGGCGTCATTGCCAACAACGAGCTGTATTCCTTGGAGAGACGCCTCGCCATCTCCGTATTGGGACCATGCCCCGGCTTCACCGCGATGACGTGCCCCATGATCCGCCTCCCGGAGAGCATTAAGTCCCCGATAATATCCAGGATCTTGTGGCGCGCGAACTCCTCCTGGAAACGCATCGGCTCCTTGCTCATCACGCTCTCATCGCGAATCACGATGGCGTTTTCCAGACTCCCTCCCTTAATCAAACCT
>JAHEJT010000264.1 GCA_024638765.1 Verrucomicrobiales bacterium | reverse complement strand
AACGTCATCGTCGATCCGGGTAGTGCGCCCGCCGTAAAAGCATAGACGGCCTTGGTAAACCGGAAGAAGTAAGACGGCGCCATTACTCCTCCGGGCGCGGCAAGCCCGGAGACGTCAAGAGGAAGAGGGTCAGGTGTTTTTCCGACCACGTAAGAGGAACTGAGATTCCAGGTCGAAAGTTGCGGACTGGAGAACAGATAGTAGGTCCGGTCCTGTTCCTCGGTGTAGTTAAGGAGGAATTGCGCGCCGTTTCGCGCCAATTCAAAGGTAACACCATCCATAGTCGGCACTCCCTGCGCCGTTTCGTCGAAGGCCTGGTCGGCGGGCGTCCCGTCGCTGGTGATGGTGACGCTCTTCATGATGATATCCGTCAGCGGTTTTTCTCCTCCGGACCCAAGCTGGCTGTTGGGGGTCGGGTGAATCGAAGAATCAGCAAAATCGTCGATGATATTCCGGCCGGAGATCACTTCGCCAAACACGGAGTGCCGGTCATCGAGCCAGGGCGTGCCGCTGGAATTCAAAACGATGAAGAACTGGGAGCCGCCAGTGTTGGGCCCGCTGTTTGCCATGGAAAGAATGTAGCGGCCATCGTGCCGAAGCGACGGATCGAACTCGTCCCGGATCAGGTATCCCGGACCACCCCCCTGGGTATTGCTTGGCGATCCTCCTTGGATCACGAAGCCATGATTCAGCCGGGGAAAGATGAGCCCGTCATAGTAGGGCGCGCGGCGGACCTGCCCTGTCGTGAAATCGAGCCAACTCAGAGTCCCCTTGGCCAGCCCGATGAAATTGGCACAGGTATGGGGGGCCTTATCGTAATCGAGCCGGACGCGGAATGTCCCCAGGGGAGTCGTGCCCTTGCAGACTTCAAAATCGGCGTAGATATCCGCTTTGGACTCCGGGCAGGCGCAGAGCCAGAGGAAAAGCGTCAGGAAAAAGGCCGGCTCTTTGTGGGAAAAGAATAACCGCATAAACGGGGGAATATGGGATAATAAGGTCGGAGACGATAGGTCCGGAACCGTACGCTGTCGAGGGCAAATCGGGCGATCGGGGATCAGGTGTCAGGTGTCAGAGCGCAGGAACGTGAATCCAGCATCCAGCATCCAGAAAACCATCCGCCGACTCAACTGATCACCAGGTCTTCGCCGCTCATGGCTTTGCCGATATCCTGGCCGCCGCGCAACAGCGTGTTGCCTTCAAACAGATCCGTGGGATCGATACCCTCTGTTTCCGCCCAATCGGCTTCCTTTAACTGTCCGCTCTGGCCGTATGCCTTGAGCGGGTTGCGGTAAGACACCGTCTCGATTGCGTCCAGAGTGACGCCGGCTTCTTTCATGAGGGCCGCGGTTTTCGGCACGGCGAGGGCATCGCTGATTCCCCAGTCGGCGGCGCTGTCGATAATAATGCGCTCGCCGCCGAATTCGCGCATGATCTCAATCATGCGTTCGTTGCCCAGTTTAGTGTGAGGGTAAATGGTGAACGCGGCCCAGTATCCCCGGCCGAGCACTTCCTTTACCGTCTCCTCGTTGTTGTGATCGATGACCACCTTTGAGGGCGGCACGCCCACGTCCTCAAGGACGTCCATGGTGCGGGTGGTCCCGGTCTTTTTGTCGCGATGGGGTGTGTGGATCTGGATGGGCAGATCTGCTTCCAGCGCCATCTGGGCCTGGAGGCGCAGATATTTTTCTTCGGCCGCGGATTGGTCGTCGAATCCGATCTCGCCGATGCCCACGACACCCTCCTTACAGATGTAGAGCGGCAGGATCTCCATAACCTCGTCGGCGAGGCGTTCATTATTGGCTTCCTTGGGATTGAGGCCGATGGTGCAGTAATGCCGAATCCCGAATTGGCTGGCGCGAAAGCGTTCGAAGCCGATGAGCGAATTAAAGTAATCCTGGAAGGTGCCCACGTGCGTGCGCGGCTGGCCCTGCCAGAAGGACGGCTCGATAATGGCGGCGACACCGGCGCTTGCCATGCGCTGGTAATCGTCGGTGGTGCGCGAGACCATATGGACGTGGGAATCTAGGAACTTCATGAGCGGAAGTGTTCAGTGTTCAGCAGTTGGCCCGGCCTGAACACCGAACACTGAAACCTGAAACCTAAGTGCTGATCAGCCATCTTTTTCCAACGAATTGCCAAGCGTGTCCCAGGTGAGGTTTCCATTTTCGATCTCCTTAAGAAAAGGTTCGACCGATTCTTTGATCTCGGCAAGTTTTTCGGCGTTGGAGGGGTGCGCGTAAACCAGCGCGGCGGCTTCTTTCTGACCGGGCGCCTCGGTGGCGGCGACGCGCGCGATATCGGTGGCGATGGTTTCATCGACGAAGCCGGCGCAGGGCCGCCAGAGTTCGGGTGAGACGGGCCGTCCGGCTGCCCAGCGTTCGTGGGCATAATTGGCGAGTGCGGTGGCGAGCGTCCCATTGGCGCGCGTATCGATTCCCTGGATCCGGTAAAGGGGCCGGCCCATGAAAAGCGCTTTCAACACCATTTGATTCCAACCGTCATTTTCGAAGTGGGCCGCTGGGAATGGATTGTCCAGGGCGATGGCGTCGAAGATATCGACGACATTGGTGCGTGTCCCCTCGCGGGCCAGCGAAACCAGTTCTTCGGGGTGTGGAAAGAGCGGAAGCGAAGAATAAAGCACGACAGCCTCCCGGATGTCGGCGGCGCCGAGAAGCGCGCGAAGCACCTCGAGGAAAAAATCCTGGTCTTTCTCGGCCAGCGCGAGCAGCAGAATGGTGCGGGCAACGTGATCCGCAGTGCGGTTATCAATGGTGAATCCCGGCGCCATCCCGGAAATGGAATCGAGATCGGACTCCGAGAGATCGAGAGCGTGCTCTTTGTCGAAATGGCGGCAGGCGCCGGAAAAAGCAAAATAGAAGCGATTCCGCGAAAAATCGTTTTCGATTTTTTCCAGATGATGGTCCAGCCAGCCGAGAGGTTTTTCTTCGGCGTGGTTCGAGAGGATGGAGAGGAGGAGGGCGAGCATGGCGGGGAAAAGCACGAATTAGGAAGCACTCAATGACGAAAGAATGACACTGCCAGGCGCCGTGGCGCTTTCATCGGGGTGAAGTGATTTCGCAGAGCCTGAGCAAAGCGAAGGATAGAGGCCTGATGACGAAATGGGCCGTCGCCGGGCCGGATCATGTTTCGGGTTTCGGTCATTGGGGTTTTATTCGGGCTTGGGTATTTCGGAATTCGACATTCTCCGGGGCACCGGGTCGTGCCCCGAACCTCCCCAGGGATGGCAGCGCAGGATGCGGCGCAGGGCCAGCCAGCACCCGCGGAAGACGCCGTGTGTTTGCAGGGCCTCGATCGCGTAATGGGAGCAAGTGGGCTCGAAGCGGCAGCAGCGGCCCCCGGAGACGAAGGCCAGAAAAGGGGAGAGCGTGTACTGGTAGATGCGGATGAGGAGGATGAGGAACAGCCGCGGAATTTTAGAGAGGTTGTGTAGGAAACGGCCCATCGGTGAGAAGGTTTCGGTGTTCAGTGTTCGGTGTTCGGATTTGGCGCATACTGAACACTGAACACTGAACACTGAACACTGAACACTGAACACTGAACACTGAACACTGAACACTGAACACTGAACACTGAAAACTACTTCCCCCCCGTCGTCAGCGTCCTCTCGCGCACCTCCTTCAGGACGCGCTCCAGAAACTCATCCACTCCGATGGCTCCCTCATCGCCTTTCTGGCGCGAGCGGAGGGCCACGGTGTTTTGATCGACTTCCTTTTCCCCGACCACGCAGAGGTGGGGGACCCGGTCGAGGCGTCCGCGGCGGATCTTGGCGCCGATTTTCTCGTACTGGGTGTCGACCGTGCAGCGCAGGCCCGCGTCCTTGCACCGGGCGTGAATCGATTCCGCGTATTCGAGTTGGGCGTCGGTGATCGGCAGAATGCGGATTTGCTCCGGCGCCAGCCACACCGGGAAGGCGCCTTCAAAGTGCTCGATGAGCACGCCCATGAATCGTTCCATGGAACCGAAGGGCGCGCGATGAATCATGACAGGCCGATGCTTTTCGTTGTCGGCGCCAATGTAAGTGAGACCGAACCTCTCCGGCAAATTGTAATCCACTTGGACAGTGCCCAACTGCCACTCCCGGCCAATGACGTCTTTGACGACGAAATCGATTTTAGGACCATAAAATGCCGCTTCCCCGGGTTCCTCGGTATAGGGGACCCCAAGCGTTTCCACGGCATTGTGCAGGGCCGCTTCCGCGCGTTCCCAGTTTTCCGCGTCACCGACATATTTCGACGCATCGGCGTCGCGCAGGCCGATGCGGACGCGGTAATCGTCGATCCCCAAGGTCGAGAGCACGATCTTGACCAGTCCCAGGCAGCCTTCGATTTCATGCGGCACCTGTGCTTCTGTACAGAATAGATGGGCGTCGTCCTGCGTAAAACCACGGACACGGGTCATGCCTCCGATTTCGCCCGATTGTTCCCATCGGTAGACCGTCCCGAATTCCGCGAGCCGGACCGGCAAGTCCCGGTAAGAATGCATGCGAGAAGCGAAGATCTTGATGTGATGGGGGCAGTTCATCGGCTTGAGCAGGTATCCGTCCAACTCGCCTTGCTCCAGCCGGTTTGAGAGTTCCGCGCAGGTGCATCCTTCCTTCGCGAGCTTATCCACCTGATCGCGGCGGATGACGGGGGGATACTGAGAATCCGAGTAATAGGGAAAGTGCCCTGACGTGCGGTAGAGATCCAGTTTGCCGATGTGGGGAGTGAAGACTTGTTCGTATCCCTGGCGCGTGAGTTCGGCGGAAATGAAGTTTTGCAGTTCCTGGCGGACCACCGCGCCCTTGGGCAACCACAGGATCAGTCCCTGGCCGACATCTTCGTCGATATGAAAGAGGTCGAGTTCGCGGCCGAGCTTGCGGTGGTCGCGCTTCTTTGCTTCCTCGAGTTGTTCGAGATATTCGGTGAGCTGGGTCTTGTTCTTGAAGGCGGTCCCATAGATGCGCTGGACCTGGGGATTGGAGGCATCGCCTTTGTAATAAGCCGCCGCCACGCTGAGGAGCTTGAAAGCCTTACAGTTGCCGGTGCGGGGGACGTGCGGACCCGCGCAGAGATCCCAGAAATCACCGTTCTTGTACACTGATATGGCTTCTCCCTCGGGGATATCATCGATCAGATCCAGCTTGTATTTGCTCGGCTGGGCGCGCGCACCCAGCGCGGCAAGCCGCCCCTGTTTGGCCAGTGCCACC
>JAHEJT010000093.1 GCA_024638765.1 Verrucomicrobiales bacterium | reverse complement strand
CCGCCTCGGCGGACACTCGGGAAAGGGCTCTGCGAATCCTGCCGCTCCCCGCGCTATCGTGCCGCGGGTGATGCAGTGATTCCCGCCTTGGAACGAGGGGTATCCGGGGGGAGGTCTCTTCCCCGACATTAAGAAAATGAAAGGAAAACAGGGATCATGAATGCATTTGCAGCTGAAGTACCTGGAGGTGCTTGGCGAGGCGGGCCAGGGCACGGGCAGCACCCTCGTGATGGGTCTCCCCGACCTGATTCATGCGCAGGCGCTGCAAAAATGATGGGAGCTATGCCGGACCCCGGTGGGGCACAGGGAGATCATGATTCTCCCTGTGCTCCGCTGCGGCGCACTGGTATAGTGACCCAACGCTGACGATGTCTTTAATTACGGGAGATGACTTGATCGGCGCCGGGTATCCGCCCGGGCCAATGATCCGCGAGATGCTCGAGGCGGCCGCGGCGCACGAGGCCCGGGGAATCACCGATCCGAAGTACATTCTCAAGCTGCTGGTGCGCGATTTCGCCCCGCCGCCTCCAAAGATGACGATGCGCGAGGAGCCGCTGCCGCATACCGAGGCCATCGAGCCGATGAACGCGGGGGAGGAAAAGACCGTGGCCTCGGTGCGCCGATTCATGCGCGAACTCATGAAAACGCCGGTGATTCAGAGCGGCGCGGTGATGCCGGATGCCTGTCCGGCGGGCTCGGTCCCGGGCACGATCCCGGTTGGCGGCGCTATCGCGGTGGAAAATGCGATTATTCCGTCGGCACACAGCGCCGACATCTGTTGTTCCATGTTCGCGAGTTTCTATGACTGCGATCAGGATATTGAGGGACAACTGGACGCGTTGATGGCGTCCACGCGATTTGGCGCGGGCGGCAGAAAAGAAGATGATCTCGTCCATCACCCCGTTCTGGATGAGCAAGTCTGGGACAATCCCTTCCTCCAAGGATTGGAACGGTACGCGGCCATCCACATGGCGGACCAGGGCGACGGGAATCACTTTGCGTACCTTGGCGAAATCACGATGCGCGCGGATGCGGCGGCCGCATTATGCGCAGGGGGATATGGACATATCGCGGATGCCTTGCTCCCTGGAGATGCGGTCGAACGCCGACTCAAGGTCCTGGTGACGCACCACGGTTCGCGCGGGTTGGGCGCGCAGGTCTACAAGCGGGGACAGCAGCAAGCAGTGAAGGAAACCGAAAAGGTGGCGAAAGGCGTGCCCAAACCGGCGGCGTGGCTGGATTACTCCAGCGAGAAAGGCGCGGCTTATTGGGAGGCGCTCCAATACGTGGGCCGCTGGACGAGAGCCAATCACGAGTCCATTCACACGCGCTTCCTCGAGCGCATCGGCGCGGACGCAGTGGTTGCATTTGGCAACGAACACAATTTCGTGTGGAAACGCGGAGATGTTTTCCTGCACGGCAAGGGCGCGACGCCGGCTTGGAAAGACGAATCCGGAAATCCGCTCCTGGGTTTGATTCCACTGAACATGGCCGAGCCGATCCTGGTGGTGTTGGGCCGCGATAACCCGGAGTTTCTTTCCTTCGCGCCCCACGGGGCCGGGCGCAATATTTCCCGGACCGCGTTAATGCGGCCTTACCGGGGGAAAGACGGCGCCCTCGACGAGGAGCGGGTCGCCCGCGAGATTGCAGAAACGACCGGAAAGATTTCAGTGCGCTGGTATTACGGGCATCCCGATCTCTCGGAGACGCCGGTCGCTTACAAGGACGCGGCGCAGGTGAAAGCGCAAATTGCGCAATTCGGGCTCGCGGAGGTGGTCGCGGAGATTGCGCCCCTGGGATGCATCATGGCCGGCCAGAGCGACGCTTCCGGCCTGAAGCCCTGGCAACGCGAAAAGGAACTGACCCCGAAACAGATACGGCAGATCGCCCACCGGGCCGAGCGGCGGAAGCGGCGGGAAAAACTGCGTTCCGGAGGGTGGGAGGAAAGTAGCGGCGGCATCCTGCCGCCGGACTGATTTGGAACGGCGGCAGACTGCGACGCGCGACACCAAATACGAAGTCAATCTGCAGAGCCGGCGGAAGCCGGATAATGCCGCCGCTACTTCTATAACCGCACGGGCGTCCCCGGCGGCAAGCGCGAGGTTGTTGTCGGGCTTCGCTTGTGCGATACGGATGGGCGCATGGAACTGGAATCCAAGCTCGAATCCGTATTCGGCCATCGCGAGTTCCGGCCGGGGCAGCGGGAGGTCATCGGGATTCTTCTCGAGGGGCGGCCGGCCCTGGCCGTCTTTCCGACCGGTGCCGGCAAAAGTCTCTGTTACCAGCTGCCGGCATTGCAGTTGGAGGGTTTGACCCTGGTGATCTCTCCGCTGATCGCATTGATGAAAGACCAGGTGGAAGCGTTGGCCGCGCGCGGGGTCGCGGCGGCGCGCCTCGACTCCAGCCTGGAAGCGGGCGAAGTCCGGAAAATCTACGATCAGATGGGGGGCAATGCATTGAAGCTGCTTTACGTGGCACCCGAGCGCCTCGCCAATGAGGGATTCCTGGCAAAGCTTCGGAAAACGCGGATCGACATGATTGCAATCGACGAAGCGCACTGCATCTCCGAGTGGGGACATAACTTCCGGCCGGATTACTTAAAGCTGGGGAACCTGACGCGAGCGCTGGGAGTGAAGCGTGTCCTGGCCTTGACCGCCACCGCGACCCCACGCGTGGCGGAAGACATCTGCGACCACTTCGGAATTCAGCGTGAAGATCATGTGCACACGGGGTTCCGCCGGGAAAACCTGGTATACCGGGTAACGCCTTGTGCGGCCGGCGCCCGCAGGGAAACCCTGCTGGCGAGGCTCCGCGCCCGCCCGCCCGGTCCGGCGATTGTCTACGTGACCCTGCAGCAGACCTCGGAAGAGGTGGCCGGGTTTCTCGCGAAAGAAGGCTTCCGGGCGAAGGCGTATCATGCGGGATTGCCCGATGATTACCGGCACGAGGTGCAGGATGCCTTTATGGCGGGGGAAATCGAGATCGTGGTGGCGACGATCGCTTTCGGGATGGGCATCGACAAAGCGGACATCCGCTACGTGTATCATTACAACCTGCCGAAATCCCTGGAGAATTACGTGCAGGAATCCGGGCGCGCGGGCCGCGACGGTCTTGAATCGGTGTGCGAAATACTGGCGTGCGGGGACGACCGCATTGTCCTCGAGAATTTTGTCTATGGCGACACCCCCTCGGCGCAGGCGTTGAAGTCGCTGGTCGAGCACCTGCTTCTGCAGGGAGATGAGTTCGACATCTCGCGCTATGAACTGTCGGGCAGTAAAGACATTCGCCCGCTGGTGGTGGCGACGGCGTTGACTTACCTGGAATTGGGCGGGGTTATCGAGGCGAAGGGGCCGTTTTACGGGAGTTACCGCTTTCAATTCGTGGAGCCGATGGAGCGCGTGCTCGCGGGGCATACCGAGGAACGCAAGTCCTTCCTCGAGGAACTCTTCAAGACCGCCAGGAAAGGGCGGGCCTGGTGGACTGTCGAAGTTGCATCGGCCGCGCAAGAAATTGGCGAACCCGGCGACCGCGTGCAACGCGCCCTGAATTACCTGGCCGACCTGGGTGAAATTATTTTGCAGCCGAGCGGGTTGCGGCACGCTTACCGGCTTAGGCCGGAGCACCCGCGTAATTTGGCGCAAATTGTCGAAGAACTTTCGTCCCTGTTTGCGCGCCGGGAATCCGGAGAGATCGCGCGTCTGGAAAGGGTGCTCGCGTATTGCGAGACGAAGGACTGTCTGCCGCGCCACCTGCTGGCGTATTTCGGGGAGGAGATGGAGGAAGACTGCGGGACCTGCGGAAACTGCCTGGGAGAAGGAGCTCAGGGCGAGAGGGACCTGCCGTGTTCCCTTTCCGATGCGCCGACCTTGGAGCAGGTCGAGGTAATGCGATCGGTCGTGGACGAGAATCACACCGCATTGCGGCAGCCGCGGCAGTTGGCGCGGTTTCTTTGCGGGATCACGAGTCCCGCGGCGTCTCGCGAGAAATTATCGCGTCACGACGCGTTCGGGGCGCTGGCGAAAGTGCCTTTTCAGTCGGTGCTGGCGCAGGCCGAGAGCATGGTGTTGTGAGGAACTCGCGTCGTTTTCGAAAGCGGAAGAAGGTGGGGGGCGAAGGAGGGGCGGAGCCTTTGGAGTGCGCAAGTTACACTTGCGCTTTGGGACGGGCGGGCGTCGGAGAGGGCTTCGAAAGCGGTCCCGATACATCGGGACCGCAGTCCGAAGGAGCCTGTCGGCTCTGAGTAAGACGACGAAGTAGCCGCCTTCGTGCTTGTCGCGCCGAAGCCTCGGCGAAGGCGGAAGAAGGTGGAGTGCTGCGGGGAGGAGACCGATCCCGGACCACGCCCTTACCCGCCTTCGCATAAAGCTACGGACGGACAGGCTGGGCGCGGCTACATTGGATCAGTAACGGTCATCTTCCCGTTCATGATCACCCAGTGCCCGGGGAAGGTGCAGAGATAGGGGTAGACTCCGGGCTGCTCCGGAGCCTTGAAGCGCAGCACCTCCCCGGTGTCCTGGCTCAAGAGCTTGGTGTGATGGAGAATTTTATCGGATTCCGGGATGAAGTGCTTGGTGATGCCGGCGGGATCTTTCGCCATCTCGTTGCCGGCCATGCCGATCTCCTCGAGGGCGCCGGGCTGGACGATGACGAGATTATGAGGTGTCACGTCGGGATTGGTGAAAATGATTTTCACGGGTTGTCCGGCGGCGACTTCGAATTCCGTGAGGGTGTAAAGCAGGCGTTCGGGGATGCAGGAGATCTCCACGGTTTTGAGGTCTTTCTGACTGTCGAAATCGGCTTCGCTCGCGCTGCGGCTGCCGATCTTGATTTTGGCTTTTGCGGTCTTGTCGTAAGCGACAAAAAATTCATTCACTTCCGGATGGCCGGCCAGGAAAGCGTCTTTGCCTTTCCAATGGCGGGAGAGATTTTCCGATCCGAGCGCGGAACGCACTGCGAACTTCAAGTGGTCGCCCATGGGATGCTTGAGGACATCGAGGACGGTATCCAGCGCTTCCGCGGTGCCGATCCAACTGGCGGCGATGGCTGCCTCCATGCGGACGATGCCGTTCTCGTCGTTGGCGCGTTTGCGTAAGAGGGCTATCGCATTGGGCAGGTCGGGATGCCAGTATCGCAGCTGCCGGGTGGCGGCGGCGCGGGCGTGATGGTTGTCGCAGTCGATCACTTCTTCAAGAAGGGCGGTGTTGGCGGCGCCGACGTTGCGATACATCCAGAGCCCTTCCACCTGGTGATGGCGAAAGCGCGCATCCTCCGGCTCGAGATTCGCGACCCACTCGTCGAGCGCCTTCCTGACCGCGGCGGGCTTGCGCTCGCGCAGTTCGCGCTTGGCCCAGTAGCGGTGGCGGTATTCCGGGCTCTTGAGGATATCGAGCAGGGCGGGAATGGGTTGACCCGCGATCTTCGGCGGATCCTGGAGAGGCATATCCTTGGCGGTGACACGCCAGATACGGCCGGATTTGCGGTCGCGGCGTTCATCGCGCAGCGAATACTGGGCGTGTCCCTTGATGGGATTATACCAATCGCAGATGTAAAAAGCCCCGCGCGGGCCGAAGCGGGCATCCACAGGAATGAAACTCAGGTTCGTCGAGAAAATGAGATCGCCCTGGTATTCTTCCTCGAAGTGATCGTCGTGTTCGATCCACTTGTGAATCTCGACGCGGTTGGTGGGTTTATACCGGACCTTGATGAAGCCGCCCTGCAATTCCTCCGGAAAGGCGGGCGTGTAAACGAAGTCGTGCCCGCAGACGCCCGAGTAAGCGGGAATTCCCGCGGCGCGGGGGTGTTGCTCGGGATAAGGCGGGTTGAGGGCATGGAACGCAGACGCGAAAATCGGATGACTGGCGACGTGATGGCCCCAGTTGTCATAGGTGACACCCCAGGGATTGGTATTGTGATAACTGCCGAACGCGATGAGACGCTGGGAATCGGGACGGAAACGAAACCAGGAACTGTTCATGGCGCGCACCGGTCCGTAAGGCGTTTCCACCTGGCTGGTGTGAAATATCGATTCCCGGAACATGAGATCGCCGTCCGGTGTCCACACGAAATCGTGGAGGGCGTGGTGCGAGTCCTCGGTGCCGTACCCGGTCGACAGCTTGCGGCGAAAATCGGCTTTGCCATCGCCGTCGGTGTCCTTGATGAAGGCGAAGTGGGGTTCTTCGGACACGTAGACGCCGCCGTCACCCAGCTCGAACGAGAGCGGAATATGGAGATCGTCGGCGAAGACAGTGCTCTTGTCGGCTTTGCCGTCCCAGTCGGTGTCTTCGAGGATGACGATTTTGTCATTGGGTTCCTGTCCCGGGTAGACGTGGGGATAGGTGGTGGAACAACTGACCCAGAGGCGGCCGCGCGCATCCCAGCGCATCTGGATGGGGCAGGCGATCTCCGGAAAATCCTCCTCGGAGGCGAAGCAATTGACTTCGAAGCGCGGGTCGATGTTAAAGGCGGCGAGTTCATCGTCGGGTGAGAGCCATTCATTGGCGCCGAGGCTTTGCGCGGTTTCCGGCAGGGGCGGGACGTTGGAGTCGTCGATCACGGCGGGAGCGGGCTTTCCGCGCGCCAGGTCCCAGATGACGCGGTCGCGGTTGGCGACCATGATATCGAAGTTCCGCATCGCAGGCAGGAAATCGAGGTAACCGTATTTCTTATTCCGGCCGCCGGTGTAATAGAAGGTGTTGACGGGGCGATAGCGGTAAAAGAACTGGCGATTTTTTTCCACGATCATTTCGCGGACATTCTCGTTGACGGCCGGGGGCACCTCCTCGGCGAAAGCCTTCTTATAGAGTGCATTGGCGAAAACCCGGTAACCGGCATCCTCGAGGTGGACTCCGTTGAAGGTGAGATCGGTTTTCGGATCGGAGAGGGCTTCCAGGGTGGCATCGAAAACGTTGGCAAAGCCGATCTTCTGTTCGGCGGCGACTTCCTGCATGGCGCGGGTGTAAGCCGCGAGCCTGGCATTATTCAGATCCGCGGCGGGGACGCCCTCGACGTTTTCATTGGCGATAGGGGAGACGAGGACGATGCGGGGGCCGGATTTACCGTTGAAGGCGCTGGCCTTGAGGCGTTTGAGGAAGCTGGCGAGCTTTTCACGGAATCGCGGGATCGCCTTTTCGCCGGCAAACGACTCGTTGAAACCGAAGGCCGCAAAGATGATGTCCGCTTTCTGGACGGTCAGGTGTTGGTCCAGCGATCCGAAATTTGCGGGCCGTGTCTGGATATCGACTTCATCCGCGGACCACGCCAGGTTGCGGATGACGAGCTGGTGTCCGGGATATTTCTGGTGGAGCAGGCTTTCGAAATATCCGAAATCGGCGGCGCGATCGAAGAGGGTGTTTCCGACGAAGACGACGCGGGCGCCTTTTTCGATGGTTAAAGGCAGACGGGTGACGACGGGAGCGGTCCGGTCGGGGTAAGGCGCCGTTTTTTCGAAGATGGCGTATTGCTCCAGTTCGGGATCCAGGAAGGGTTCCGGCTTGCCGGTTTTCGAGTGCTTGGCGTCCTTTTTTTCCGTCGCCGTTTCCGATTTCTTTTTCTTCTTGCCGGCGGATTTTTCTTTCTTGGCGGCGGCCTGCGCCCGCAGTGAGGGAGAGTCTTTTCCGGATTGGGCGTTGCTGCCGGCGGGGACGGCTGCTGCCAGGAGCAGGGTAAGGACGATTCGAAGGGGGAATTTCATGAGATGCTGTGGAATTGACGCGCTGGGGAGGGCGGATGATTAACTTGGTGCCGGGCCAAGCCGTCATCTACTTACGGAAGGGAGGCTGCGATTCTTTCAAGACCTTTCAAGTTTTCCCGAAGACTTTCTTCGGTATCGAGTGCCGGGCGGTGGTCGAGAATGCCGATGGGGCCCCGGTAACCGGAATCGCGGATCATGCGCAGAAGTTTTTTGTCCTCGGTGCCACTGCCGAGCGGAAGGATCTTTTCCCAGTTCTTCGCCTCCGGCTTACGCATGCCATTCAGGCTGACGCAGTAGAGATAAGGGACCATGGCGTCGAATGCTTCGGGAAACTTCTCGAGATGATCGTGGGCGTGGTGCAAGACATAGGAGATCCCGATCTGATCGGTCTGAAATTTCTTGCGCAGCGCTTTGACGAGGGTGACGAGGTTCTCCGGTTCACCGCTCCAGCCCCCGTGGTTGTAAAGCGCGACCGCACAATCGATTTCCCGGGCGCGCTCAAGAAGAGGCGTCAGTTCCGCAATCGCGCCGGCGATTCTTTCCTCGCGCGTTAACCATTCTTTGCGATTCGGCGCGATCACCCAGATCTCCGGGTGCAGATCGTATTTCTCGAGCAGCCGAAACATTTCTTCGTTCCCCGCTTTCTTACCCTGGCCGGCGGCCCAATGCGCGTGAAAGGCGATGCCGTGCTCCCGGTAAGCGAGAATCTCCTCCTCGAACTCAGGGACGTGTTCATCCCGCCAGTCGTAAGCGCACTTGGTGATACCCAGGCGCGCGAGCATGGCGGCGCGTTCACGGGGACTGCGCTTGCCGGCATCAAAAGGGACGATGCACCAGGCGACGAGGTTTTCCTTCGCGAAGATGGCGCCGGGTTCGGCGGCCGGGCTTACCGGCAGGCACAGCGCGCTAACGCACAGAAGGACGAAAAGCGGGAGGGGATGCAGGGTAAGAAGGTGCATGATGGCAAAGATTATTTGGAGTGCGCCGGCTCGACGGCGCTTTGGATTCCCATAGGCGCTGAGAGAGCTTTTCTAATTCGGAGGCGGTAAAGAAAAATCGCAAGAAATCCAAAGCGGCGTCAAGCCGCCGCACTCCATAGCGCGTCCCACCGATACGGGCATCCTTTGTATAGAAAGTCGCCGGGGCTTGGTCCAAAGGATTCGGGCTCAAGTAAAGCGTCCCGTCTCTAATGCCGCTGTGCCAAGGCGATATCGGAGAGTTTTTCAAACTCGGGACCCGCGGAAGGCGCCTCGATATCGAAGACGTCCGCGATGACGTGGAGCCAGCCATGGACGAAGTATGTCCAGCCATCCTCGAATTCGAGGTGTTTGTAAGGTCTTTGGGCGTAGGCCTGGGTGCGGAAATGCAGATCGCCGCGGTAATTGAAATCCCAAAGATACCCGTCGTTGGGAAACGAGACGGTGTCGGTCACGGGAGAGCCGGGGGCATCTTTGCCCAGGCCAGTGGCGTTGACGACCAGCGAGCCCGCCGGCAACCCGTTAACCGCGGTGTCATTGTCGCCGGGTTCGGGGCATAGGAGATACTCGATGGGGATCGTCGAATTGAGCGCGGCATGGAAGGCGCGCATGTGCTCGAGCCGTGGATTGCTGCGGTTGGTGACGTGGATTTTTGCAGGGCGGTTGTCCTCGGGAGCTTGTGTCAATAGATGCCAGGTCAAGGCGAGAGAGGAACCGCCGGCGCCGAGGATGCACACCTCGGCATCTTCGGCATCACGCCAGTGGTCTTCCGGAAGGAACGCGTCCAGCGCGAGACCGCTGCAGACCGGATCCACCGTGCGCGCATAAAGTTTGCCGCCGCGTTTGTAAATACTGCTGACCTCCCCCATGGAAGCGGCCAACGGATCCACTGTGTCGAAGAGATCCCGGGACGCGGCGAACAAATCCATCTTGTGTGTCGTCACCAGTGCGCCTCGCGCGAGGGGGTCGTCCTTGATTTGCCGCACCGCTTCCCGGTATCGCGCCGGTTTGTCATGGGGAACGAAATCCAGGCCCACGAGCGCGACGTCCCCGAGCCCCAGTTCTTCTGCCCAGGACGGAAACACCTGCATGCTTGATGACTCCGAAGTGTTGACCCCGATGAAGAACATTGTCGGCTTCTCCAAGGGGGTGTCGGTCATGATGTGTGCGGGAAAATCTTCCGGAGGGGCAAGGGGGCCGGCTTGGAAGGATAAGGAGTGCATCCTAAGGGCCGGTCAGGCGGGGCGCGAGGACAAAGGGATCATCGCAGCCCCCGGGGTTGCGCAAGAAGGCGAATGGTGAGAATCTTCCGGAAAGACAAGTGTCGATCCGGGAAGAAGCTGCGGAAACCATCGTTTAGAAATTAAGTCGAAGAGATGAAGTCCCAGGCGCTCACTCTAATCATCGTCGCCTTTATCATGGCTCTCGCCGGTGGGGCGGTTGGCTATTTTATCGGAGCAGCGGGAGGGACGGCCGGTGACAGCGGCCAAACGCACAGTAATGCGGAGGGGCACCTTATCGGGCGGGCCGCGGATCCCGAGCTCCGGGCCCCAGGTGCGCCCGAGAATTCGGAGGCAAAGGCAGGGGACGGCGCTCCGGCCGGGATCGAAATCATCGTCGACGCCGGCGAAGCCCGCTCGATCGATGAGATATTGCAGCAACCGGGACCGATGGGCCGGTGGAAAGGGTTGCTGGCGTTTGCCGAGACCGCCGACGAGGCCGCCATCGGCGCCGCGCTGGAACAGCTCCGCGAAATGCCGACCGGGATTGATGCGATCGTGGCGAAGTTTTTCCTCTACTCAAAATATTCCCAAGGCGATCCCCAGGCGGCGCTACAGGCGCTTACACAGATGGAGGGGGTGCCGGATGACGAGGTCGACCTGGCGCGTGTCTCCATCCTCGGGGGATGGGCGGGGCAGGATCCCAAAGCCGCGGCGGATTATCTCCTGGCGAGGATGGGACCGGAAGGCGAATACAGTGACAAAGGGGGACGCGTCTTGCACAGCGTCGTCGATGAGTGGGCCCGGACCGATCCCCGGGCCGCGCTGGAGTGGAGTTCACAATTGGAGGGTGCCGCCCGGCAAAAAGCGATTAACGGGGTGCTCGGGCAATGGTCGAACAGTGCGCCTCGAGCTGCGGCGGCATTTGCCCAGGGATTAGCGCCAGGTGAGGAGCGTTCCACCGCTTTTCAGACGGTGGCGGAAAAATGGGCGGGAAGCGATTACCGGGCAGCCTTGCAATGGGCCGAGAGTCTTCCTCCGGAGGAGAACGCAGGTGCTCTTGGCAAAGCAGTCGAGCGATGGTCATTGGAGGATCCCGTCGCAGCCGCGACCTATGTGCAGAACGAATTACCTCCGGGAAACGGCCGCGACCGGGCCCTGCGCACCACGGCGGTCCAATGGAGCAAGGAAGATCCCGCGTCGGCGGCAGATTGGGTGATCGTGCAGGAGGAAAATGATTCCAGTCGCAAAGCCCTGCGCGATGTCATGAAGGTCTGGGCCGATGAAGACAGCCTCGGGGCATCCCAGTGGCTTGCGAACCAGGAACCGGGTCCGGCAATCGATTCCGCGATCGTCTCGCTCACCAATGAGGTTTTGGGTGAAGATCCGGAAGCCGCCGCGATATGGGCCACGACCATCAGCAACCCGATTTCGCGAGCGCTCCAGGTGAAGGCGGTGGCGCGCTCCTGGCTGAAGCGGGAGCCCGATGCGGCGTCGACATGGATCGAGACCGCGGATATTTCCGAGAAAATGAAGGACGAGCTGCTGGGGCAGTGAGGCGGCTCGGCGGGGTCCGGGGAAAGAAGAATCGGGCATCGCTCGAATGCCGAGCGGGCCGCCGTTTAACCGGCCATGGCGGCTCCCGGATGTCCCCTGGGCCGATTCGGGAGGCCGGAGGGCGGATAGGCTTGGAAAACCGGCCTTTTTTGGGCGTTTCGACCCCTTGACAAGGGGTAAATATTATGGAAAATTTAGTATTCCTGATTATTTAAGGCTATGGGCTCCTCTCTGAACAGCGAAAACCTCGGCGGCAGGCTGGCGACCGGCTTCGCCACCCTTTATCTCGGCGCCGTCCTCGCCATCTACGGCGGGGGCATGCTCTTCGGAGGCGAGCCGGCCTCGAAAGAAGATCCCCCCGCTTACTATGGTGTCGAGGGACCGCTCGTGATCGGGGGCGACACCGGGAAACAGGACATTCGGCAAATTGGATACGGACTCGCGGCCATTTTTTTCGGAATCGCACTGGTGGGGTGCGGGCTGCAATATCTTGAGAGATCCCGCCCCCGGATCGCCGGAGACGCCCAGGCCTTGCGCACGGCCCACCGGGTCGGACAGCCTCTCTCGGTTCTCCATTCCGACGAGACCTTGAGCGGTTTCCAGTTTCAGGCCCAGCGCCGCCACCAGAGAAAACTTCTTTGGTCTCTGCCCTTCTGGATGACTACGCTGTGGTTTCTAGTTTTAGGGAAAGGCCAGTTCGATTCGATCGGGCTGTTTGGAATCTCCAATCTCTGGCTGATGGGAATGACCTTGGCCGGGTATTTCGTCTACTGCTATTTCCACTGGCGCTGCCCGGCGTGCGATGCCCATCTTCCCCGGTATCACGCCCGCCTCACCTGCAATGAATGCGGGGCGCCTCTCGCCGAGGAAGTGCGCATCGGATCTCTTTCAGAGGGCGAGCTGGAAGCCATCCGCGGGGGCGGCATCGCCCCGGATGAAAGTTGAATCGCGCGGAACTGCGTTTTTCCAGGCGCAGCGCCCAAGTGTGACTTTTGCGGCTCCTCCCGGCGTCTAAGGGAATGATGAAGTGGAATGCTGCACTCGCGCGCGCCGCGCGCTCGATTCGAATCCTTTCCTGGGCCTTCGTCCTCTGGACCGCGGTATCGTGTGCATCCACTTCGGGATCGTCTCCCGCACAGCGCGAGGCCCTCTTCCAGAAACTTCCAACCACGCTCCGGAAAGGAGTGAGCACGCAGCCGGATGTCACCGCCCTGCTGGGCGCACCGGATCGAAAAAGAATATCTCCGGAAGGGGAGACCTGGATTTACGGACCCTTGCGCGACGAAGAGACCTTTGGAGAGGTGGTCGCGGACCAGGTCGTCGGCGTGGGCGTCGGGTTTATCCCCGTTCCTTACGCCGGGACCGCGTTCAGCCTCTTCCGCTCCGCGGCCTCTTCCAAGCACAAGGTCCGGAGCGAACCTGCCGCCGCGGTGCTTTTCGATCACCAGGGCCGGGTTAAAGATTACGTGGTCCACTTGCCTTCGTCGTAAGCTCTCGCCATCTCCTTTGGCCGGGATGGCTGAGCGGGGCAAAGGCCGCATCGATCTGGACGTTTCCCCGGCGTCCCCCTATGCTGAGAGGCCTCGTCACGCAGGTCTCCCCGTGGTCCTTTTTCTCGCCCTCTCATGAAACCAATCCTCTTCGCAGCTGCCTTCACTCTCTCGGGCATGAGTTTTTTCCTTGCCGCCTTCGCCGCGGAACCCGCGCCTCCGAGTGACGGGCTGCCTGCGCCGCCCCCTCTTCGCGCGGGATTCGCCGAGCGCGATATCAGTCCCGAGATCGGGATGGAGCGGCCCGGCAATTATTACAAAAATTTTCACAAGGCCTTCCATGATCCCTGCAAGGTGCGCGCCTCGGTATTCGATAACGGCGCGGTCCGCGTGGCCCTCGTCGCGGTGGACGCGCTCATCCTGCGGGAGCCGCAGGTCGCGGCGGCGCGCGAGGCCATTCACGCACGCACCGGCATCGATCCCCAGGCTATCCTCATCTCGGCGACCCATTCCCATTCCTCCGGCCCGACCGGCATGGTGCTTCCCGGCGAGTACGATCACGCAAGCCCGTTGGTGCAGCGGCTCGCTTACGAGGAATCGACAATGGCCGACGCCGGATACCTGGAGACAGTCGTCACGGGAATCGTGGAAGCGGTGGTTGACGCCCATGGTGCCCTCGAGGGGGTGCGCGTGGGGTTCGGGTCCGGTCACGAAGAAAAAGTCACCTTCCATCGCCGGTTTCGCATGCGCAACGGCCGCATTTACACCTCGCCGCGCCAGGGGAATCCGGACATCGTCGCCCCTGCCGGCCCCATTGATCCCGAGGTCGGCGTGATCGGCGTCTGGGATCAGTCGAAGGAGCGGAAGCTCCTGGGTTGCATCGTCAATTTCGCCTGCCACGCCACCACCAGCCCCCCCGGAATCTCGGCGAATTACATTTATTACCTGGAGCAGACCATCCGCGCGATCATGGGGAAGGACGCCATCGTGGTCTTCCTGGCCGGCGCTTCCGGGGATATCAATTCCTTCGACAACAGGAGTCCGCAGGTCCAGCCGCGGGGATTGACGGCAGCCCGGCTTGTCGGCGGCCAGGTTGGCGCGGAAGCCCTGCGCGCCCTCCTCACGATGGGGCGGACGGGCTCCGCATCTCTTGCCTGGAAATCAAAAGTGCTGCGGATTCCCCGTCGCAAACCACACCCCGATCGAGTCGCCGCCTCGCGCCGTCTCGTCGAGGCGGGACCGGCCGGCCCGCTCAATCGCACCGAGTGGATTTTCGCGAAAGAGATCGTGCTGCTCGATGCCTTAATCGTGAAACAGCCCGCGCACGAGGTGGAGATCCAGGTGATCCAGATCGGGCCGGCGGTATTCGTCACCACGCCCGCCGAATATTTCTGCCAGTTCGGGCTCGACCAAAAGCGCGGGATTGAATTTCCGTTCGCCTGGCCTGTGAGTTTGGCCAACGGGTGCGTGGGGTATGTGCCCACGGAGCACGCCTTGGGGTTGGGTGGGGGAGGGTATGAAACACGATTGACGAGTTACAGCAACCTGGTTCCCACCGCGGGGCGATTGATGGCGAATACCGGGATCGACCTGGCCAACGCACTGGCCCCGGATCCGGTTCCCGCGCCGGAAAAGGCTCTGCCTTTCAAGGAGCCCTGGTCTTACGGCGCGGTGCCCCCGGAGTTGGAGTGATGTGCATCCCAAAGCTTAAGCAGCGATTGCCCTCCATATGAAATCGGGAGAGAACTGGCGCGAATCCCGAGTGATTGTCCTGGGAGTGCTCGGCGGCTTGGTGGTGACCGCATTTCTGGCGTGCGCGCTCCGTCTCGCGTTCACCGATATCGCGCCTCCCGATGATACCGACCTGATTCCCGTGGCGCGGGATATCGATGAAACCCGGAATCCGGTTCCTGCCTTAAGATCTCTGTCGATGGATTCCGAGGGGATCGATGCGCGCATGGAGCGGGCCCGGCTGATGAAGCGCGGGGAAGAGTCTTGGGACCGTCAGTTCGGCGACGCGCTGCTTCGGGACCACACGGAAGCGCTCAGCCTGTTCCGAAGCGCGGCAGAGCAGGCCGGCTGGCAGATCGAGCCGATACTCACTCTGGATTACGATGTCTCTTACCTGAATGAGTGGATGAAGGCAGCCAAGTTGATGGAATTCGAGTCGCTTAATCATGCGCAGCAGGGCGATCAGCCTAGAGCCGTTGAGAGCGCGTTGACCTTATTGCGGTTCGCAGAAAAGCTCGAGGGCGCACAAGGCTCCTCAATCCATCAGTTGGTTGGCATCACCATTGCGTCAATGGGACATCACGCGCTTGTGAAGCTATTGGACGATCATGAATTCGACGAGCAACAGCTCAAGAATTTACAGCGTGAATTGGCGCGGATTTCGATTGATCCGGAGGCATATGCAACTTGCTTCCGCGTGGAATATCGGTTGATGAAGAACCTGATCGAGGATATTGCAAGCGGCGCCCTGAACGATTCAGGTCACGATTTTTTCCCCGTTGAATCGAACTTCGGATTTTACGTCCCAAGATTCTTGTTCAAGAAAAATCAAACGATCAAAGAATTCGCAGACGTCTACCGGGCGCTGACACGCACGGCTTCAATGAGGCGCTCTGACGCGCGCAATGATATCGACCCTGGGCTGGAGGAGCGATTCGGAAGCAAGTGGCGCATGATGTTGTCCACAAATGCAATCGGTAATATTCTTCTTTCGGTCGGACTCCCGGAAGGCGGCCGGCTCCATGACCGACACGCCATGTTGCGTGTCAGCCGGGAACTTCTGGGGGTCAGAATCGCCCTGGAACGCTATTTTCGAAAGCACGGCCGGTTGCCCAGTGATCTGTCGCTCCTGATTCCGGAATTTCTCGACACGATACCGGCCGATTCCTTTGATGGCGATCCGGTTCGGTACGATCCGGCGAAGCGAGTCCTCTACAGTGTGGGCATGGACCTCGAGGACGATGATGGAGTGGCAGAGAAAGAGGAGCCTCTTCGGGACAAGGAAGAGATCGTATTGCCGCTTGGGTTTACGGAAACTTCCAATTGATCCTCTATTCTCATTGCAGCAGATTCCCCTCACCCTAGCCCTCTCCCAAAGGGAGAGGGGATTGGCACCTCAAGCGGTGGCAGGTCGTTGATGGCTATTCCGATCGGAACCGCAGTCCCGATAACTGGGGACAGCTACTTTTCAGACTTTCTCCGGCACCACGTAGGGCTTGCGGTATTCGCGGGTGGCGAGCGCGTTAGCCCCCTCGTCGAGATCGGCGTTGCCTTCGAACCACTCGGTCTCCGGATTGAATTTCAGCCAGGGTCCCAGGGTAATCGTCTCCGCATCGAGATCGACGCCGTTTTTCGCGAGATGCTCTTCCATGGCTTCGTGCCGCCCGGCCAGCAGGTTATCGCCCTGAATCCTCTCGAGGACTTCCCCGCCGTGCATGGGTGCGCCCAGCCGGTGCGATATCAGCCCGGTGTGGCACAGTGCGGAAGAGAGATGCGTTTCCTCGCAATCCGCGTTCAGGTCTTTGATCTTACGGGAGCGCACCGCTTTTATAAAATTGGCGAAGTGGTCGTTTTTTTCGCCCGTGCCCTCGATCACCTTGATTTCGGCTCCCTGGTTGTCGGTTATCTTCACTTGGCCTCCGGAGTTGCAGTAGACGCGACCGCCCTCGCACTGGACGACGACGCCGATCCCTTTTTCCCCGGGAAATTCTTCAGGCGAGTTCATGTTGGCGCCCCAGCCTTCGCCCTGGAACTGCTTCTCTTTCGGGAGGCCGCGCGTTTCGAAGATCAGCGGCGCGGTTTCGTAATCGTGATAGACGATCTGGGTGTTCGGCGTTTCGCCGTCGTCCTGGTACCCAAGGCGGCCCCCGATGGAGATGACGCGGGGGGAGATGGCATCCTCGCCGAGGAACCAGCGGGCGACGTCCATCTGGTGAATGCCCTGGTTGCCCATGTCGCCGTTTCCGTAGGCGTAAAACCAGTGCCAATCGTAATGGAATCGCTTGCGGCGCAGCGGTTTTTCGAGGGGCCCAGGCCCGCACCACTTGTCGTAATCCACTCCCTTGGGGATCTCACCGTTGCCTCCCAGCCCGATGGGGGTGCGGGGCTTGTAACAGAGGCCCTTGACGAACTCGATTTTCCCGAGGGTTCCTTCCCGCACGTATTTGACCGCTTTGCGGATGGTTCCGTAGGAGCGGCTCTGGGTGCCGCCGGCGCAGATGCGCTCGTATTTGCGCGCGGCTTTCACCAGTTGGCGTCCTTCCCAGACATTGTGCGAGATCGGTTTTTCCACGTAAGCGTCTTTCCCTGCCTGCACCGCCCAGATGCCCGCCAGTGAGTGCCAGTGATTCGGGGTCGCCGTGGTGAAGACATCGATCTCGCCGGAGTCGAGCATGGCGCGCATATCGGCGAAACCTCTAACGGTAAATCCCTGCAATTCCGAATACTTGACCACCCGGTTTTCGAGGACATTGGGATCGATGTCGCAAATGGCGGCGACCCGGACGCCTTCCATCTTGGCGAAGCCCGCCATATGACTGTTGCCGCGGCCATTGACACCGACCACGCCGACACGGATGTCCCCATTGGCGCCAAGCACCTTGGAGTTGGGGAGCGCGAGAGCTGCACCGAATCCGGCAGCGCCTTTCAGGAATCTGCGGCGTGAAGGGGGTGCGACTGCATCGACGGGAAGGTTGGCGGCAGGGTTCTTCATCCTGCCAGCAATAGGGATTCGGAGGTTGCAGCACAAGGGAATCTTGAGACGGATCGCACGGTTCCAAGCAGGGGCGCGGCGACGGACCGGGAGGAAGTTCGCGCACGGTCAACCCGGACGAAATGATGGCGAGCGCACAGAGCAGTGCGGGAAATTGCGTTACCGTATAAGTGCGGTGCCGAATGATTCCGGACCGGTTCGGCGGCGGGGGACGGGGCTTAGGCGCCCGGAATTAATCCTCGAGTTCCGCGAAATCCATTTCCGCGAGGTACTTGCGGGCCGCGGGATCGAGGATGCCGTCGTCCTCGGGGGGCAGTTCGGTTGGGGCGGCGGCCGTCGAGTAAGCGGCCGGTGTGCCGGGGAGATTTTGTTCGCTGTTCGTCACGTTCCAGAACAGCACGGTCGCAGCGACGAGGGCAACGGGTGCGAGCGCGGCCAGGGCGGTGCGTTTTTTCCTGGCGGCATTCTTTTTTCTCTCCCAGGTCCCGGTCGGGGTGGGGAGGGATGCTTTAGAGCGCGAAGGCGTCAGATCGTTGAGTTGTGCGGTTTTCTTTGGCTGGGAAGATTGTTCGCGCGTCTCGCGGAGTGCATCCGCCTGGGTTTGCTCCTGCTGCGTTATTGCGTCGGATGTTGTGTCTATGCCGGGCGCAGGTCGATCGATATTGACTTCGCGGATCGTGCCGAGGCAGCGGATGATCGATTGCCTGACATTCTGGGGGAGATCGTCGAGACCCCGTTCGAGGTCTTCGGCATCGATGAGGAGCAGGTCGCGGCCCGCGGTTAATTCCTTGGCGGCGGAGGTGAACTCCTTATTGCTGACAAAGATGCCGCGGGTGTATCCCCGGTCGGTGATGGTATCCCAGAATCGGGTGATGGGGGCGGTCCCGACGCGGGTGGCATCGGGACGGCAGCGCAACGCGATCTCGGGTTCCGAGAAATCGGGTTTGTAGATGATGTAATCGATACCTTGGATCGAGTGGCCTTTGCCGGGGGTGGTAAAATAGCCGAGGTGCTCGAAGATAGTGGTATAGATGAGACCGAGTTGTTGTTTGGTGGCGTAATCGAGCGAGAGGTGATCCGCCACGGGGAGAGGCATCGACGAGAGAGAGTTCATATCCAGCAGGTTGGTATATTTACTATAATAGTTATAATTACCATATTCAAGCGAATTTAGGCTTATTTTACTATTAATTGGCCTCCAGCCTTGGACCGCGGAAATTCAGGGCTCTGAAGCCCAAGACCCCTTGACAATGAAGCTCCCACAGCTAATGCGCCCGATTGGCGGGTCCCCGGTCTGAGCCCAGCGGCGACCGCTGCCGGCGCGCCCTCCCCCGCCCCCCGAAAGCGGCCCCGGGTCTGTCCCGAATGCCACGTAGTTAAAGACTCTTGATCGTCTCATTCCTCATTGCAGACAAGCCGGAGGGCGACGCTTTATCCCCACTTCGTGGCGCTCTGCAGGGTGCCTTCGGCTCTTTATGATGCGCTAACGCGCCATGGCAGTGTCGTCGCCGCCA
>JAHEJT010000010.1 GCA_024638765.1 Verrucomicrobiales bacterium | reverse complement strand
GGGCGGGAGATTGTTTTTTTAAGGAAGCGGGCTACACGTCGCTGGTGGGAGCATTCTTTGGGAGTTACGGCGGCAAAGTGTCGGCCTTCAGGGTAGAGAGGGCGGGGGAGGAACATCCTGTCACTGAGGGAGTAGATAGCTTCGAGGCATGGGGCGGCAAGATCAGCCATCTCGATTTCGAGGAAGACTGCGTGATACTGCAGGAACGCAACGGGGAGCCGTGGACCTGGGCGCGCAGCGTGGGTAAGGGGAGGGTGGTGTATTCTGCTTTTACGGGGGAACCGCGCACTTGGTCGCTCGGGCAGTTTCACCTGCTGATGGCAAACGCGATCCGCTGGGCCGGGTCTGGGAAGTAGACACTGTTCCCGGAAAAGGCTCCCCTCATGTGAACTCTTTATCCTGTCTTCGTCAGGCTTTGCGCAGTCTGTTGGGAATCCCATTTGCGAATTTCGGTTTCATTCGTAAGCTAACGCCGTGCAGAGGACCGCGGTCATCAATGTGGTAGGGTTAACGCCGCGGCACATTGGCGAGAACACACCCAAGATACTGGAGTTTCTCAACCGAAACGAGTGGACTCGTATCGAGCCGATTCTTCCCGCGGTCACTTGCAGCGCGCAGGCGACTTACCTGACCGGGGCGGTTCCCAAAGTGCACGGTATCGTGGGCAACGGCTGGTATCATCGCGAACTGGCGGAGCACCAGTTCTGGAAACAGTCAAATCACCTGGTTCACGGGCGCAAGATCTGGGAGGAGCTGCGCCAGCGGGATCCGGATTTTACTTGCGCAAAGCTCTTTTGGTGGTTCAACATGTATTCGACGGCGGATTTTTCAATCACGCCGCGTCCACTCTACCCTGCCGACGGAAGGAAGGTGTTTGATATATACACCCGGCCCATGGGGGAGAGGGCGCGCCTCGTGAAGCAGCTGGGAGCGTTTCCTTTTCCGAATTTCTGGGGTCCGGCCTCGGGAATTGAGTCCAGCCGCTGGATTGCTCGTTCCGCAAAGTGGATCGAAGAGAAGCATTGGCCGGGCCTGTCGCTAGTTTACCTGCCGCACCTCGACTACAGCCTGCAGCGGCTGGGGCCGGATGATCCGGAGGTGGCTGCGGAACTGCAGGAAATCGATGGGTTGGTCGGCGACTTGATCCGTTTTTATGAGAAGCGATCTATCAAGTCCGTATTGCTTTCCGAGTATGGAATTACCCGCGTGGATCGGCCGGTCCACTTGAACCGGGTGTTCCGTGAGAAAGGCTGGATTGCGATTAAGGAGGAACTGGGCAGGGAGGCCATCGACCTGGGCGCGAGCCGCGCATTTGCGATCGCCGACCACCAAGTGGCGCATATTTACATCAATGATTCGGGGATCGAAAAGGAAGTGCGCGCCACCCTGGAAGCCACGGAAGGGGTCGGCCAAGTGCTCGATGAAGTGTGGAAACATTTTTATTCTCTCGATCACGAACGCTCAGGCGACCTGATTGCCGTTGCTGACTCCCGGAGTTGGTTTACTTATTATTACTGGATGGACGACAAGCTGGCGCCGGATTACGCGCGCTGCGTGGACATACATCGCAAACCGGGTTATGATCCGGTGGAATTATTCCTTGATCCGAAACTGCGTTTTCCGAGGCTTAGAATTGCGGGAAAACTGCTACGCAAGAGCCTGGGGTGCCGGATGCTGATGGACGTGATCCCGCTGGACGCGAGCCTGGTGCGCGGTTCCCACGGGCGGATACCGGAGGACAAGGACGATTGGCCGGTGATGATTGGCGATTTCAGAGATTTACCGGAGACGGGGGCGATGCCGGCGGTGGAAGTGTATTCGCGACTGATTGAGCACTGCGGGGTCGGGCACGGCTATTCCGCGCAGACGCTTCTTTGAAGCGGCGCTGCGCGCGGCGTAAAATGTTAAAGGGTAAGAGTGGGGAGTGGCTGCTGGCGCGGCGGGCCGGAGAGCCGCGTTATCTGTTAATGGTTATCAGTTAATAGGGGGAGGGTGGCTGCTGGCGCAGCCGGTATTCGGGATCGCAGGCGAGACGCCTGCGTCACATTTTCCTGATACCTGATACCTGATACCTGATACCTGATAACCCGCGGCTTTAGCCGCGGCGTTGCCCATAATAGGCGTCGGCGCCGTGTTTGCGCTGGTAATGTTTCTCGAGGATGTGATCTGGGAGGGAGCCGATCTTGGGGTTGAGTTGGAACGTGCCCAGGGCCATCTGAGCACAGGTTTCCAGGGCGATGCTGTTCTTCACTGAATCGACGGCGTTCGCGCCCCAGGTAAACGGTGCGTGGAAGGCCTGTAACGCGGCGGGCATCTCGAGCGGGTTGAGCTTTAGTTCGCGGAATCGTTCCACGATGGCGAGTCCGGTGTTGGTTTCGTAATCCTCGGCGACCTCCTCCTTGGTGAGGGGTCGCACCACGGGGACGGAACCGTAAAAATGATCGGCATGGGTGGTGCCCTGGCAGGGTAGTTCCACTCCCGCCTGGGCGAACATGGTGGCGTAAACGCTGTGGGTGTGCGTGATGCCGCCGATCCCGGTGAACTCGCGGTAAAGCACCGCATGACTGGGGGTGTCTGAGGACGGATTGAGATCGCCTTCCACGGTTTTCCCATCGAGGTCGACGACGACGAGCTTATCCGCGGTGAGTTTGGAGTAAGAGACCCCGCTGGGTTTGATAACGAAGAGGCCCCGGTCGCGGTCGATGCCGCTGACATTGCCCCAGGTCATCTTGACGAGACCTTCGGACTCGAGCAGGAGGTTGGCTTTGAGGACTTCGGCGCGGAGTTGATCCAGCATGACTCAATCAGACTTAACGCAAAGACGCGAAGAGCGCAAAGATTCGCAAAGATAAATTATAGAAGCACTTTGCGGCTCTTTGCGGCTCTTTGCGAACCTTTGCGCCTTTGCGTTGAGAGTCCTCAGCTCTTTCGCTGTCTTTCGCGGAGGGCGATGAGGTCTTTCATGACGTTGTTGACCTGGCCGGACCATCCGGGGGTGCCGAAGGCGTCGTGGAGTTCGCGGTAGAGAGTGTAGAGATCGGCATAGACGGACTGGTTCGCGGCATCGGGGGTATAAACGCGGTCGCGCACTTTACAGACCTTGGACTGGGCGTCGGAGAGGGAGATTTTTCCGCTGGCGGTGGCGCCGAAGAGGGCGGCCCCGAGGGCGCAGGTCTGGTCGCTGGCGGCGACCTTGAGCGGGCGGCCGATGATATCGGCGTAGATCTGCATGAGGGTTTCGTTTTTGACGGCAAGCCCGCCGGTGTTGACGACTTCCACAATTTCGACCCCGTATTCCTCGATGCGCTTGATGATGGTGAGCGCGCCGAAGGCGGTGGCCTCGATAAGGGCGCGGTAGATTTCATGGGCCTTGGTGTGGAGGGTCTGGCCGAGAAGCATGCCGCTAAGTCGCACATCGACGAGAATGGTGCGATTGCCATTGTTCCAGTCGAGCGCGAGCAGGCCCGTCTCGCCGGGCTTGAGCGCGGCGAGTTCTTTCTCCATGCTGATGAATTTTTCGTCCGCGGTGGCGCCATAGCTGTCGGGGACGAGGTTGTGGACGAACCAGAGAAAGATATCGCCCACGGCGGACTGGCCGGCCTCGATCCCGAAGTGGCCGGGGAGCACCGAACCGTCGACGATGCCGCAGACCCCGGGGATGTCCGCGAGATCGCGGGTATCGGGTGCGACGGTGATGTCGCAAGTGCTGGTGCCAAGAATCTTGGTGAGCGTGCCTTCCTTGACGCCGCAGCCGACGGCGCCCATGTGGGCGTCGAACGCGCCGACGGCGATAGCGGTGCCTTCCGGAAGGCCAAGTTTGTCCGCCCACTCTTTGCAAAGACCGCCGGCTTTTTCGCTGGCGGGCCAGGCTTTTTCGTAGAGGCGGTCGCGGAGATCGGCGAGGGCGGGGTCGAGTGCCCTGAGGAATTCTTTATCCGGGAGGCCGCCCCATTCGTCGCAAAACATGGCTTTGTGACCGGCGGCACAAATTCCCCTTTTCAGTGTGCGTGGGTTGGTGTCTCCGGCGAGGACTGCGGGAAGGTAATCACAATGTTCGACGAAGCTGAATGCGGCTTCGAAAATTTCAGGATCGTTGCGTTTGAGGCGGAGAATCTTGCTCCACCACCATTCAGAGGAATAGGTGCCGCCGCATTTTGCGAGGAATTCCGGCCGCATCTTTTCGGCGAGCGCGGTAATTTCCGCGGCCTCCGCGTGGCCGGTATGGTCCTTCCACAGCCAGACCATGGCGTCGAGGTTGTGTTGGAATTCGGGGAGGAGACCGAGAGGAGTGCCGGCCTCATCGACTGGAATGGGGGTGCTGCCTGTAGTGTCCACGCCGATGCCGACGACGGCGGTGGGATCAAAGTCGGGATTCGATGATTGGGCCTGCTGGATGGCGCCGGTGATGATGGCTTCGAGGCCGTCGAGATAATCCTGGGGATTCTGGCGCGCGACATTGGGGTCGGCGGGATCGGTGAGGATGCCGAGTTCACCGGAGGGATAATTGAAGACGGTCGAGCCGAGTTCGATTCCGGTCTCGAGATTGACGATAAGAGAGCGGCAGGAGTTGGTGCCATAGTCGAGACCGATAGCGTACATCGTTATTAGTTATTAGTTAATCGTTAAACGGATGGCGCGGTGCGGTCGTGCCGGGACGTGGCGAATCCAGAGCCCCGGTTAACGAAAAACGATTAACGCCGGCCTTCCGGGAATCAAACCAACGGCACAAGGTTTTCCTTGCACCATTCGCCGTTTTGGAGGGTGACGCCGTCGGGGTCCTTAATGGCTTTTTCGGCTTCGTCCTCGCAGATGATCCAGCCCTCGTAATTGCGCAAGGTCAGCCACTCGGTGATCTTGTGGAAGTCGAGCTTGCCGGTGCCCATTTGGGCCCAGGGCTCGGGGCCGTTGCCGGAGAAGTCCTTGTAATGAATGTGGTTTACGAGGTGCTGCCACTTGTTGAGGGTGTCGATGACGTCCATGCCGCCGCGGATGATGTGGCCGACGTCAGGAGTCCAGCCTGTCACCTTGGGGTCCAGCGAGCTCAGGACGACATCGTAGTCATACTGCGTGCGCACCAGGGAATCGGGAGGGCTGTTGGGGTGGTAAGAGCACTTGATGCCGAGATCGGCCGCGCGGGTCGAAACGGCGTTGACGTTACGGGCGATGTTGAGCCGGCGGCGCTGGAGATCTTTGGCACGGCCGCTGGGAAGGGTCACAGTTCCGAGCATGGCGCCGGGAAAATGCTTGAGCAAATCCATGGTGAAGTCCGCGGCTTCCTTTTCATTGGGGGCTTCCTGTTCGCCATCCCAGGCGCAGACGAGGGCGAGGCCTGCCAGTTCCATGTTATGCTCCTGGAGGGTGTCCTTGAGTTTCGCGGGATCGCAGAAGTCGCCGAGCCAGTATTTGCAGCAGCCAAGCGCGCTTTCCGATATCTCGAGCACCATCGGTTCGATCCCGGTGAAACCCGCCTCGGCGGCGATCTTTATCATGTGGTCGAGCTTGTTATCGTAGCCCTTGCCGGTGTCCTGCATAAACCAGGTGTAGACTTCGGATCCGAACTTTATACTCATTTTAGATTTCTGATTTTAGATTTCCGATTGTAGAAGTTTCGGCAACGACAAAGCGTTGCCTCCATTTTGGCGCTTCAGTGAGCTTTGAGCCACTTGAGGACGCGGGGGTTGAAGTCGTCCATGCATTCCCAGTGGAAGGCGTGGCCGGCGTTGTCATAAAAATGTTGGTCGCAGTTGGGGATGCCGGCGGCGACCTCCTCTCCCATCCAGAGAGGGGTGAAGATGTCGTCTTTCCCTCCGATGACGAGGCAGGGATGTGAGATGTTGCCGAGTTGATCGAAGACGTCGTGATTGACGCAGGCAGCCGCCTGGCTCTTGAGGGCTTCGAGCGGTTGCGGGTTTTCGGCTTCCTCGGCGTCTTTTCGTCCATCGAGGAGGCTCTCATACGCCTCAGGGTTATCCCAGAACGGCTTGGTGAAGATGAGGAGCTGGATCCACTCCATGAAATCGGCGGGGCTCAGGGCTGCCTTGCAGTCAGCCATGTGTTTGAAGACAGACTTGGCGTAAGCATCGCAGCGCGCCCAGGGGCACATCAGGACGGCGGACTGGACCTTGTCCTGATGGCGCAGCATGAGCTGCTGGGCAATGATGCTGCCCATGGAGACGCCGACGACGCGGGCTTTCTGAATCCCGAGGGCGTCCATGAGGCCGGCGTAATCATCGGCGAACATCTCGCTCGAGTAATCGCCCTCCGGCTTGTCGGTGTCGCCGACGCCGCGGTTGTCCGGCATGATGCATCGGAAATCGCCCTGCCAGGCTTCGCAATGCGCTTCCCAGACGGCGCCGGGGGCAGTGATTCCCATGATCATGAGGAGGGGGTCACCGGAGCCGGCCTCCTCATAGTTCATCGTTATTCCGTTAGTTTCGACGGTGGGCATAGGGTTTGGTGTCTTTCCTGGAAGGGGTTGCGGTGAAGAAAAAAGGATTTTCCTTCTAGCGGATTCCCCAGGGGGTTCCAAGGATTATTTGGAAGCGCGTTTCGGCGATCATTTTTCTTGGTCCGGGAGGCGGCAACGTGCTACTCGTGACGACCCGCGCCGTCCGGAGTCGGGAGGGGGCACTGGGGCGCGAGAGACACCGATGAGTCAGCTCAGAGAAGACCGCTTGGCCTCGTTTTTTCCTGATGGAAAGACGGTGATCGTGCCGATCGATCATGGTCACGCGATCCCGGTGCCGGGCATGGAGGATCCGGGCGGGCTGATCGAGGCGCTGAACCCGTTCGCGGACGGGTATGTGGTGTGCCTGGGGATGGGCCTGGCCTTTGCGGACCAGCTGGAGGGCAAAGCCGTCTGTCTGCGGACCGATTTTTACAAGCCGGACTCCAAGGCCGGGGCGTTCGGGGTTTACGGCGCGGAGGAAGCGCTGCAAATGGGCGCGTCCGCGATGATGAACATGTGTTTTCCGAATCATGAGAACGAGGAGAACATCATCCGCGACTGTGCGCGCGTGATCAGCGATGGAATGGATGCGGAGCTACCGGTGATCGTGGAGGCGCTGCCTTACGGGCTGGGGCGCTCCCAAGATTACACGGTCGAGCACATCGGGTTTGCGGTGCGGATGGCGGCGGAGCTGGGGGCGGACGTGGTCAAGACCTCGTTTCCCACCGACGCGAGTGTCGACGAATTCAAAGCGATCGTCGACGCCTGTTTTGTGCCGGTAGTGGTCCTTGGAGGCGCGGCCATGGGAGATGACGAGGCCTTGCTGACGATGGTGTCGAACGCGATGCAGGCCGGGGCGGCGGGCATTGCGGTGGGACGCAACGTGTGGCAGCATCCGGAACCACCGAAGATTGCGAAAGCGCTGCAGGCGGTGGTGCATGAGGGGGCTGCGGTGGAGCAGGCGATGAAGAATTTTTGAGGGCGGATTGGGGAGTTGGGGAGTTGGAGTGTTGGAGTTTTAAAGTGTTGGATTCTGAGAAGCGATGAAAAGTCTTTGGGATGATAGGGAAGCCAGGAGTTTCGGCAGGAGCGCGCTGAAGCAGCGTGTGTATACCTCGCGGTTGCTGGGGCGGAATCCGGAGCTGGTGTTGCACGGGGGCGGCAACACCTCGGTGAAGGCGGCGACAAAGGACTTTTACGGTGAGAAGACCGACGTGCTTTATGTGAAGGGGAGCGGCTGGGATCTTGCCACCATCGAGGCGGAGGGCTTTGCGCCGGTGCGGATGGAGGCGCTTTTACAAATGGCGGAGATGGAGGAGTTAAGCGATTCCGACATGGTGCTGCAGCAGCGCGCGGCGATGCTGAATCCGAACGCTCCCAATCCCTCGATCGAAGCGATCCTGCACGCGATCCTGCCGCCGAAGTTCGTGGATCACACGCACGCCAACGCGGTGGTGGCCCTGACCAACAATAAGGACGGGAAGAAACACGTGGAGGACGTCTATGGCGACCGCATGCTGGTGATTCCCTACGTGATGCCGGGGTTCATTTTGTCCCGCGAGGTTTACAAGCGAATCAGGAAGGCTGATTTCTCGAAACTGGACGGGCTTATCCTGATGAATCACGGGATCTTCACTTTTCACGATGACGCGAGGGAGAGTTACGAGTTGATGATTAAAATGGTTTCCAAGGCGGAAAGGCATATCCGCAAGTTGCGGAAGGGAAGCGCGCCGCCAACGGCGAAGCCGCTGGAAGATTTGCCGGGACTGGCGGAGATTCGCCGACAGGTGTCGGCCCTGCGGGGTTGTCCGGTGTATGCCAGGCTGAACGCAAGCCCGGAGGCCTGTGGATTTTCCAAGCTGCGTAACGTGGCCTCCATCGCGACGCGAGGGCCGCTGACGCCGGATCACGTCATCCGCACCAAGCGGGTGCCGGTGGTGCTCGATTCCGACAAGGCCGTCGACAAATTCGCCGCCGATTACGCAGCGTATTTCCGGCGCAACACGGACGGGAAACTAACGATGCTCGATCCGGCGCCGCGCTGGGCGGTGTGGCCTGGGCACGGCACGATTTCCTTCGGCGCGACGCTGCAGGAGGCGCGGATTATCGAGGACATCACGACGCACACGTTCCGCACTATCGAGACGGTGGAGAAAGCATTCAAGGGATGGAAAGCACTTCCGGAGAAACGGATTTTTGAGATCGAATACTGGGAGCTCGAGCAGGCGAAACTGCGGAAGGCCGGCGGCACGAAGCCCGCACACCAGGGCAAGGTTGCCATTGTGACCGGTTCCGCGGCGGGAATCGGATTCGCCTGTGCCGCGGCGCTGGCCGGGCAGGGGGCCAAGGTCGTGGGCGTTGATTTGAGTCCGGAAATCGTCAAAGTGATGGAAGGCATTGGCGGGGTCGGAATGGTGGTGAATCTCACGCAGGACGACCAGGTCGTCGACGCGGTCGAGGAAACCGTGCGCCGCTTCGGCGGGCTCGACGTGGTAGTGAGCAACGCGGGTATTTTTACCGCGGGCGCGTATCTCGAGGATCTCGAGCAATCCAACTGGGACAAGTCGATGGCCGTGAATCTGACGAGTCATCAGAAGCTTCTCAAGTACACGATCCCGTATCTGAAGAAGGGGATCGAGCCGGCGGTCGTGCTGGTGGGATCGCGGAACGTGAATGCGCCGGGTGCGGGTGCGGCCAGTTATTCCTGTGCCAAGGCGGGACTGACGCAGCTATGCCGGGTAGCGGCGCTGGAGCTGGCTCCGCATGGGGTACGCTGCAACATTATCCACCCGGATGCAGTGTTCGACACCAAGCTGTGGACGCCCGAGGCGCTGAAGCGGTCCGCGGAACGGTATGGCCTGACGATTGAGGAATACAAGACTCGCAACTTGATGAAGACGGAGATCAAGTCCCGTGATGTCGGGCGGATGGTGGCTGCGATGGCGAGCCCCCTCTTCGCCAAAACGACCGGCGCGCAGATTCCCATTGATGGTGGCAATGACCGGGTGATCTAGTTCTGGATGCTGGATGCTGGATGCTGGATGCTTGATTCTTGGTCCTGGAACAGGACGCAGGTTGCAGGTAGGGGGGCTGAATTGGGGCTGGAGCGGCTGCGGGTCAGAAATCCTTTGCTATTGACAAAAAAAGCCCTCCATCATCCTTTGGAGATCCGTAATTGCCCGAAATCCCAACGAATTTTCATTGTCGATGAGCGAGATCAAGAAGCTGGTAAACGATAAGCTGAAGGTGGCTGACGAACTGCTCGACGGTTTGGTGGAGGCTTACGACGGCGAGTGCAAGCGGGTGGGGACGCGATCGATCGTCAGGAGCGATATCCCCGACGGCAAAGTCGCGCTGCTGGTCGGCGGCGGGAGCGGGCACGAGCCGATATACCACGGGCTGGTCGGGCGCAACCTGGCGGATGGCGCGGCCTGCGGAGACATTTTCGCGGCACCGTCACCGGATATTGTGTTCGAGGCGACGCAGGCCGTGAACAGGGGGAACGGAGTGCTTTACCTCTATGGGAATTACGCGGGCGATGTCATGAATTTCGACATGGGCGCCGAGCTGGCGGAGGAGGAGGGGATCGACGTGCGGACGGTATTGATCTGGGACGACGCCTGTTCGGCGGCGCCGGACAACAAGAAGGACCGTCGCGGCGTCGCGGGCCTGGTCCCGATCGTGAAGCTCGCGGGGGCGGCCTCGCAGGGGGCGAAGACGCTTGACGAGCTGGTGGCGACCGCGAAGAAAGCGGTCCTGCAGACGCGTTCGGTGGGGGTCTCGATGTCGCCCGGATCGATTCCGGCGACCGGAAACCCGACGTTCGAGATCGAAGAAGACAAGATCGGCCTGGGGATGGGGATTCACGGCGAGCCCGGGGTCAAGGAAATCCCGATGACGACGGCGGACGAACTGACGCCGATGATGCTCGATCTGGTATTTGAAGACTTCGAGAAGGACGAGGAAGTCGAGGCGCTCAAGAAGGGCGACGAAATTATTTTCTTTGTCAACAGTCTCGGTTCGACGACGATGATGGAATGCCTCATTTGCCTGCGCAAAGCGAAGGAGATTCTCGATGCGAAGGGCATCGTGGTTTACGACACGATCGTGGGGCCGCTGGTAACCTGCCAGGAGATGGCGGGTATATCGTTCAGCATTACCAGGCTGGACGGCGAGCTGAAGAAGCTTTGGGACATGCCCTGTGAGTCGGTCTGCTATTCGAAGATGGAAGGCTGACGCAGTTTAGGATTTGCGATTTTTGATTTAGGATTTTTTGGACAGGAAGTTATGGCGAAGGAGAATCTCTCAGCGGAGGAAGTAAAGGCGATGCTGCTGCACGTCGCGGATCGAATTATCGAGGCAGAGCCGGAGTTGACGGACGCTGATCGAAACCTCGGGGACGGCGATCACGGGCTCGGGATGCAGCGGGGAATGAACGCGGTCAAAGAGAAGCTGGAGGGGGCAGATTTCGAGTCGGTCGACAAGGCTTTCGGCGCTGCGGGGATGGCGATGATCAGTTCCATGGGCGGCGCGTCTGGGGCGATCTTCGGGACCGTGTTCCGGAGCGGCGGAAAAGCGTTGGCGGGGAAAGAGAATTTTGGCGCCGAGGAGCTTGCGCAGCTTCTTCAGGCGGCGGTGGAGGGCGTTATGGAGCGTGGCGGCGCCAAGCCGGGAGACAAAACGATGATCGACGCGCTGCATCCGGCGGCGGAAAAGGGCAAGGAAGTCGCCGGCGGACCGCTGGTCGAGGCCCTCGATGCGGTGGCGGCTGCGGCGGAGGCCGGGAAGGAGGCCAGCAAAGCGATGGTGGCCACGATGGGCCGCGCCAAGACCCTGGGGGAGCGATCGGTCGGTCATCCCGACGCCGGGGCGGTATCTATTTCCATTATCTTGCGGGCGATGCATGAATACGTTGCATCCTGAAACCCATCGAATCACCCAGCAATCGATAGATTAACCTAACAGAACAATGGCAGACCTCGACGACATTCGCGACGGCGACAACTTCGGGCTGAATAGCCCCGCCGACACCAGTAAGTTTTACCTCAAGGGCATGAACAGCATGAGTTGGGGTTTGAAGAACCGCATGGCGCGGATCTTCAACCGCAAGTCCGGCCGGACCGTGATGCTCGCGTTCGACCACGGTTTCCTCATGGGGCCGACCTCGGGTCTCGAACGCATTGACCTGAACATCGCGCCGCTCGGCGAGCACGCCGACTGCCTCATGGGTTGCCGCGGATCGATCCGCACCATGATTCCTCCGGAGAACACCAAGCCTGTCTGCCTGCGTGCCGACACGGGGACCACCATCCTCACCGAACTGAACCACAACGTCCTCCTCGGCGAGGAGGAGATGATCAGCATGAACGCCCAGGCGCTCGCCGCGATGATCGCCATCGGCGACGCCGCCACCGAGGCAAAGACGATCGCAAATTTCAGCCGCTTGGTGGACATTGGGCACAAGTACGACATCCCGGTGATGTGCGTCACCGCGGTCGGCAAGGACATGGCCCGCGACGCCCGTTACTTCGGCCTCGCCTCCCGGGTCGGCGCGGAGAACGGCGCCAGCATCGTCAAGACTTACTACACCGAGGGCTTCGAGGACGTGGTCGCCTGCACGCCGGTGCCGGTCGTCATCGCCGGGGGCAAGAAGTTGCCCGAGATCGAGGCGCTTGAGATGGCATACCGTGCGATCGAATGCGGCGCCGCCGGCGTCGACATGGGGCGCAACGTGTTCCAATCCGAGGCGCCGGTTGCGATGATCAAGGCCGTGGGCAGTGTCGTGCACGAGGGAATGAAGCCCGACGAGGCCCTCAAGGTCTACGAGGAATTAAAAGCCCAGGGCACCGAGGCCGCTCCCGCTCCCGCTATGGCATAACGCGCGTTTACTCTCACGAATCTGACGCGGGCCGGCGCGGTTTGCCGGCTCGCCCACCAAACAAGACACCCGTATTTTACGATGGCTAATACTTATCCCAAGCTACACAACGCGATGTGGCCCGGACTCGTCGGCAAAGGCGACGAAGAGGGTCAGGAACCTCCCATCGGTCTCGAGAAGATGCTCGATCTCACGGCGACGGCGGAAGTCGACGGTGTGAAATACGACGGTATCGATTACTTTCTCTTTCTGCCGCACACCAATCCGGAGGCCAGTGACGACGAGCTGCGCGCGATCGCCGACATGATCCAGGCGAAAGGGTTCAGCGTCGGATCCCTGGTGGCGCCGGTCTGGCCCGGCACGGTCGGCGATTCGGCGATGGGGGATGATGCCGCGCAGGAGAAGTTTCTTTCCGCGGTAAGCATGGCGTGTCGCATAGCGGGGGTGTTCAATCAGCACGGGGTGCGCGAGTACGGGGTCATCCGCATCGACTCTGCCGAGTTCGGGATCGAAAAGTGGCGCGAAGACCCGAAGGCGAACACCTCGAGAATTGCGGACACCTTTCGCGAGGCTGCGAAAATCGCCGCCGACCACGGCGAGCGGCTGGCCGCGGAAGGCGAGATATGCTGGGCCGGAATGCACAGCTGGAAGGACATGCTCGATCTCCTCGAGGAAGTGGGGCTTCCCGAGACGGTGGGGTTCCAGGCGGACCTGGCACACACCTATCTTTATCTCCTGGGGTACAACGCCCCCGAGCACGCTCTCGTGAAGGAAGGGTATAGCGACGACGAATTTTACGCAGCTTACGAGCAAATGACCGACAAGCTTCGGCCCTGGACGATCGATTTCCACGTGGCACAGAATGACGGCGAGGTCCATGGCGCGGGGGCGCATGACAAGACGGGCAAGCATTGTCCGGCGGACGATCCCAACGGCAAACTGGATATCGTGAAGTGTGCCGGGTATTGGCTGAAAGATGCCAAGGCGCGTGGCATCGAGCACATTTGCTGGGATGGCTGCATGTTCCCGAACGCGATGCTCGAGGATGCCAAGACCTGGAAGACGATCCTGGCGAAGATGATCGAGGTGCGCGAAGCGCACGGGTCGTAGGGGGGATGTTTTGGGGGGAGTCTGGGGTCTGGTATCAGCGATTCGCCTGCTAGGATTGTCATCCCGAGCGAAGTCGAGAGATCTCACGTTCGTGCGAACCTCGATCTAGTAATCCTCTGAGGCCGGGCGACCCTTGCGGGGTCCCGGTTGTCGACGCTCGACCTCAGTAGATTGGGTTTTCACCCAGCGTTGAGAGAGATCCCTCGACTTCGCTCGGGAAGACACAATGGGGGGATCGGGGGTCAGAAGGCGCTAGCCCGCTTTGACACTTTGAACGTCGCGACGCCCCGTTTGCCCCGATGGAATCGGGGCTGCATCCCGTGACCACGTTGTCACGTGGAACGGGACTCACTGTGGCGGCCCTACGGGCGAATATTTCATGAGGCTTCATGAAATATTCGGGCTAGCGGGGAGCCGGGAGCACAGGCGAGACGCCTGTGTCACATTGATGGCGAGGAGAGCGCCTAGAGCAGGGGGGCCAGGCGGCGGGCGATCTCCCAGAGGGTATCGAGTTCTGCTTCCGTGAAATCATAGGGCGCATGTTTGCCGATCCCGAGGGTGCCTTTGAGCGCGTCGCCGTCCAGCATGGGAATGGCGACGGAGCCCGCAACCTCAGTTTTTTTGGCGTCGGGCCGGGCGACACCGGAATCGTCCGTCTGGAGGTTGCAGAGTTGGACGGCCTCGCGTTTTTCCGCGGCGGCGCCGGCGATGCCTTTGCCGATGGGGATGGTCGTGATCTTCGGCATTAATTCCCCGGGAATACCGCGTTGGGCGAGGAGCTGAAGCATGCCGGACTCGGGATCGATGGTATGAAGGGTGCCGGTAGGGCAGTCGAAGAGCTGCAAAATCGCGTCGAGGAGCGATTCCCAAGCGGAGGGAGTGCGCGGGGGATCGTCGAGGAGGCGGGGGATGGGAGTGTCTTCGATGCGCATGATGGCGATTCGACGCGGGGTGGATAGGTCCGATGCGACCTCTAGGACCTATTGATAGGACGGCTGGGACGGACAGGAGAAGCGCGCGCGCAGGGGTTGCTCTCAGAGATTCAGAAGCTGATCGACTTCGTCGGGATGGAGGTCCCGGGCGATGGCAGTGAACTCGAATTGCGTGGGTCCGATGGATTTCCCCGCCCAGCCGTAGGCCTGGCGGTCGTTGGCGTCGACGACGTGACCAAAGCCCCAGCCTCCACAACCGAAATGGATTTCGATTTCACGTTCGGGGCAGCAGGGATCGCAAATACCGAGATGGTGGCCGCCGAAGAAAAATTCCGCGGAGCCGTTCCAGGCGAGCTCTTCGGTTTCATCGACCTCGCGGAGGAGACGGTCTTTGGAGAGGGCCAGGATGACAGCTTCGAGGGTGTCCATGCGTCGGACTTTGACATATTGAGTGAGATTGGGGACGCGGGAGATATGCAAAGCGAAACCGCCTTTTCCGTCGACGACGTTTTTGTTCCAGATATTGGGATTGCTGCTTCGGAAGAAGACGAGGTCGATACTGCTGGAGGCGGGGATAGCGGGGCCGGAGAGTTCCGTTGGTTCGGGGACGCCGGCTTTTTCACCTTCCGGGAGTTCGGAGAGCGTGGAGATTTCGAATTCGGTTTTTGCGATAGCGACGCCGCCCCAGGCGTAGGCCTGTTTATCAGCTTTGCCGTAATGATGGCCGAATCCCCATCCACCCGCGCCGATTCGGGTTTCCACTTCCTGCGGGAGGGAGTGGTCAAACGCGCCGAGGTGGAAGGCGCCGTCGAATTGTTGGTTGGCGCCATTCCAGCCGACGATGGATTGCGGGGGCGCCACTTCGAGCAATTGGTCCTTGGTGGTGGGGACGATGACGGATTCGCGGGTATCCATGCGGCGGATGCGCACGTAGCGGGTGTCCTCGCTGACCTTGGAGAGATCCAGCAGGGTGGAAGCAGGAGGGGAGGAAGAGCTGTCGTGGGAGGCCTTCCCCCAGAGAGAGGGATCGCTTCCACGGAAGATGACGTGCTCCTTGACGTCGTGGGACACGGAAGCGGGAGTGGTGGTGGCGGGGATGGGTGGGGGGACGGGAGCGCCAGGGGAGGAGGAGAGATCGACGCCGATGGGGATGCCGAAAGGAGAAGAAGAGCTGGAGGGCTCCTCGATGGGTTTGGAGGTGACGCGATCGATCTTAGACTTTGTTTCGGTTTCAGGTTTGGGCTCGGTGCGAGTCTTGGTTTTGGTTTTGGGTTCCGCAAGGAGCGTGGAGGTGGATGCCGGGGAAGGGGAATGCGCGGACATGGCCGTGACCGGGAAAGCCGGCGGCGAGGTGGATTCGTCGGAAGTGTTCTTTGAGCTGTCTGCGCCGGAGGGTTGGCCGGCGGCCGCGGGTGCATTGACCAGGGCACCGGGTTCCGCGGGGGCCGGACCCGCGTCGGGATCGGGTGTCTTCTCCAGGTTTCCCGGTTCGGATTCTTCTTCCGCGCTTTCTTGTTCGGCGGGTTCGTCTTCCGTGGAGAAAATCGTCTGCTTGGCGGTCGCGAGTTCTTTACGCAGCGCGGCAAGTTCGTTTTCGAGGAGTTCCTTGGCGCCTTCGATGTCGAAGAAGGCGGTTTTGGGAGGGGATTTCTTTTTCGAGGTCTCGGGATGCGGTGCGTCGCGGTCTTCTTCTTTCGCTGGCGGTTCCTGCTCGGCTTCGCTCTCTGGTGAGGTCTTGGGGGCCGGGGGGGCCTCGGGGATGGTTTCTGTGTCGGTTGGGGATTCGGATTCGGTCTTACCGGCCGCGGCTTTCTCCCAGTCAGGACCGGAGGGGGAGACGTCCGGGCCCGCCTGGCTGGCAGCGGCTTCCGAGGACGGGACTTCTTGTTTGGGTGTCGATTTCAGGGGCGCGGAGGGCTCCGCGGGGGTCTCCAGCTTGGCAATGGCGTCGGCGAGTTCCGCCTTTCGTTCTGAAAGGGCGGTTTCCGTGGAGTGAAGGCGGCTGCTCAGGGAAGTGATCCGCTCGCGGAGGCTGTGGATCTCTTCATCGCGTGAATCTTCGTGGGAATCCGGTGAATCTCCATGTGAAGACCCCTGGATGCCGATGGCGAGATTGTTGAGGCGATCGAGGAGGCCGACGAGTTCATCGTCCTTGGTTTCCAAGGTTGTTTGCAGGAGCAGTTTTTCCTGTTCCTTGCTCTGGATGTTCTCAAGGAGTTCTTTTTGCTCGCGGTTAATGCCCGCGAGGGTGCGCGCCATCCGGGAGCACTCGTTTTTGTAATGTTCGAGTTGCTGACGGGCGCGGCGCAGTCGCGGATTGGTCAGGAAATATCCCACCGCGAGGAAGCAGACGCCGCTGATGAGGATGATAAGGAAGATTCTCGAGGACAGAAAGATGAACGAATCCATGTTTGGTTGTTAAGATGTCGGGTGACGGTTGCGGTCGCTTTGGTTTTGCTTCGGGGGGGTCTCTTTAAGAATTCTGTTAGAGAGAGGGAGTGGGGTGGTTAAGGGGGTGATCGGGAAGGCAGCGTGTCCCGCGATGAGGATACGCTATCGGGAAGTGCGGATGGCGAAGCCTGCTCATAGGGGAGCAGGTGGCTTTCCACGGTAACTTGGGGTCCCAGCATAAGTGCGATCACGTCGGCGAGATTCTCCGGTGGCTCATTCTGTCTCATTTCGCCCACAATGTGAAGCCTCTCTTGCAGGGCCGTGAGCCGGGCGCTCCGGGTCCGGGTATGGAGGAGGGAGAGGAGATTGGGGAGCCGGGCGGCCCAATCGGGGGTCTGCAGGCCCGGTTGGACGGCGATTTGATCGAGAATTCGGGTCTGGGGGAGGTCGAATTCGAGGATTTCCAGGAGCCGTGCTTTCTCGGCTCCGGAGGGGAGGCGGGCCTCGACGAGAAGCTCCGCGTTTTCCTGGTCGAGGCGGGTGGTCTTGAGGAAAAAGCCTTCATCTGGAGGGATGGGCAGGCCGGGGGCGATGGTGATGTCCACGTCGAGGCGCCGATTGCCGAGATCGAGGGCGGTGAGGCGTTCCTGGATTTGCTCTACTGCGGGGCCATCCAGCCCGGTGGCATGGAGGCGGACACGCTTGGGATCGATGTGGAAGTTGCTCTCGGTCGTCCGGACAAGAAGGAAGGCCGTGAATCGGGGGAGAGCCTCGGGCCACCGGGTGCGGGCGCAGCGGGGATCGACGAGGAGATCCCGGGCTTCGATTTCGGGGAAGCTTCCGACGGCGGCGACGGCGGTGAGAAAGGAGGCTTTTACGGCGGCATCCGGGACGAGGCCTTCAAGTGTGAGTTTGCCTTGATCGGCCTGAAAACTCAGAGTCGCGGGTTTCTTCCGGAGCCGGGCGATGAGGTTGAAGGAGGGCTTTTTGCTGGAGGGAGCTGCGGCGGCAGCCGGGGGAGGTTCAATTTCCTGATGACCGGGGTAACTGATTTCGTTGGCGATGACGCGCGCCCCGGGCAGGGAGGCGATCAGGTTTTCGGCTTCCGCGCGGAGTTCCGGCGAGGACACTTCGCCGGAAAGCGAGGCATCGAAGGCGCGGAACTCGACGAGGACGTGCTGAAGTTCGTCATTGGCGGCAATGGCGGTTCGAGCCCGGGACTCGAGTTCGCTTTCGATATCGTCTTGGAAGAGGAAAGTAGCTGCCAGGGAATAGAGAATCGCGAGCAGGGCGAAAAGAATGGGGACCGCGAGTTTCATTTACCGATGAGAAGGGGAAGGCTGGCAAAGGAAAAAGGATAAAGGGAAAAGCAAGAGGAGGGAAGGCGGAAGGCGCAATGACCCGTAATCCCGTTGAGACGGGACGGGAAGGCATGGGAGGGGGCCCGGGAACCCGGGCGGGGGGTGACTGAGCCTGGCGCCGGCGGCGGTTCAGGCGGCGGCCGAGGCTTTGATCTCGAGCAGGAGCTGGGCGTTGTTCGGGAAGCGTTCGATAAAGCTGAGGAGGCGCTCGACGGCTTCGACGGGCTTATGGCCGGCGAGTCCGCGTCGGATGACGAAGATTTTTTCCAGCTGATGGGGTGGGAGGAGGAGTTCTTCGCGCCGGGTCCCTGAGCGGTGGATATCCACGGCGGGATAGATGTATTGCTCGGAGATCTTGCGATCGAGGACGAGTTCCATGTTACCGGTGCCTTTGAACTCCTGGAAGATGAGTTCGTCCATTTTGCTGCCGGTCTGGACGAGGGAGGTGGCGATGATGGTGAGGGAGCCGGCCTCGCGGGTGTTGCGGGCGGCGGCGAAGAGTTTGCGCGGGATTTCGAGTGCCTTGATGTCGATACCACCCGACATGGTGCGCCCATTTCCCTTCATGGCGTTGTTGAAGGCGCGACCGAGGCGGGTGATGGAATCCATGAGCATGAAGACGTGTTCACCGGCTTCGACGAGGCGCTTGGCGCGCTCGATTGCGAGTTGGGCGATGCGGGTGTGGCTTTTGACCTCGCTGTCGTTGGAACTGGCCATGATCTCCGCGGTGGGAAGGCCGCGGGTAAATTCGGTGACTTCCTCGGGGCGTTCGTCCACGAGGAGAATCATGAGTTTGTAATCGGGATAATTCTTGGCGACGGCCTCGGCCATGTGCAGGAGCAGGGTGGTTTTTCCGGTGCGCGGAGGCGCCACGATGAGGCCGCGCTGGCCGCGGCCGATGGGCGTCATCATGTCTATGACACGGGTGGTATGGCGATCGGGATCGGTTTCGAGGATGATGCGTTTGTCCGGATTAATGGCGGTGAGTTCTTCGAAGTAGGGAAGGTTGCGGTAATCCTTGGGTTTGCGTCCGTTGATTTCTAGCAGTTCGACGAGTTGGGGTCCGCGGTTGCCTTTGCGGGACATGCATTTCACCCAGAGACCGTCCCGGAGTCCGTTGACGCGGACGATTTCGGGAGTCACGAAGACGTCTTGCGGGGTCTGTTGGTAATTGCGTTCTTTCTGGCGGAGAAACCCGAACCCTTTCCCGCTGATTTCGAGAAGGCCCTCGGCTTCCTCGGGGGGGCCGAGGACGACATCTTTCTTTTGCTTGTTCTGGTTGCTCCCTTTCTGACGGCGTTTGTTCTTGGAGCGGTTTCTTTTCCCTCCGGACGGACGGCCCTGCCCCTGGCCTTGCCCTTGCCCGTGCGGCTGATGGTCGCGCGATCTTCCCTTGTGGCGGGATCCGCCGCGATCGGACTGTTTCTTGCCGGGGGATTGTTCCGGCGAATCGGATGTCCGGGAGGGGGCGGGGGCATGGGAGCCTTCCGCTTTCGGCTCGACGGTTGCGGGTTCTTCGGGTGATTCGCTCATTGCAGGAGAGATGATTAGGAGGGAAAGGGGCGATGGAGGCCGGGCGACGACTGTGTATTGGAATTGGGAAATACCGCGAGGACGGCGTGGTGGCTTTGCAGAAGAAGGATTAAATTCAGACGGCCACGGATTCGAGGATCTGATCCGGGATATCGAAGTTGGTAAAGACGTTCATGGTATCGTCGTAATCCTCGAGGGTTTCGCAGATTCGAAGGACCTGGCCGGCGACGGATTCTTCATTTACTGGAATACTGTTCTGGGGGATGTAGACGAGTTCCTGGCCGCGTGGTTCGATATTTTTTTCGCGCAGGGCGGCGGCGACGCTGGAGAGCTGGTCCACCGGGGTGAAGATGAGATGGTCTTCCTCGTCGCAGGAAACGTCTTCCGCGCCCGCATCGAGAGCCAGTTCGAGGATTTGATTTTCACTGGCGGCCTCGAGGGCCACGCGAATCTGTCCCTTGCGCTCGAAGAGGTGAGCCACGCTCCCGCTGCTGCCGAGGGAGCCATTGTTTTTATTGAAGATACTGCGGATGTCGGCGGCGGAGCGGTTCTTGTTGTCGGTGGCGACTTCGACAATGATGCCGACGCCTCCGGGTGCGAAGCCTTCGTAGGTAACTTCCTGAATGGCTTCGCCTCCGAGTTCACCGGTGCCTTTCTTGATGGCGCGCTCGATGTTGTCCTTGGGCACGGAGACGGCCTTGGCGTTTTCCACGGCCTGGCGCAGGCGCGGGTTGAGGTCGGGATCGCCTCCGCCTTCCTTGGCGGCGATTGAGATTTCCTTAGAGAGCTTGCTGAAAAGCTTGCCGCGCTTTGCATCGACGCGTGCTTTCACGTGCTTGACTTTGGACCATTTGTTATGACCTGCCATGCCGTTGTTTGCTACTTAGAAGAGTGACGCGCCCGTAAAAAGGGCATCTGTTAGGCCTCCGATGAGTGAGGCGCGATTTGGATTCTAACTTGTAGTTGGCGCCGGATTTAAACGCGGCGCGAAGAGCCGATCCTGAGAATGTTGCTTCCTTGGGTGTGCGGGGGAAGTGGAGGCGGCGGCGGAGTTGCCGTGTCTTCGCCGGAGGGGATATTTGCGGTCCTCAATTAAGATAAAAACGGCGGATAAACGCCCGATAATCAGCGCAAAATCGCCAGGATTCTGAATAGGGTAGTTACAAAAGGAAGGACGGAAAACTCACCGGCTTTGGCAATTGCCTGGCTATCCCTCATGATACCGGTAACCTCTTCGAGAAGGGTCTGTCTGCGTCCCAGCTGACCGGTAAGGAAGCCTGAATTCGATACGAGCAACGAATTCAACTCAAGTGAGCGTGCCCATACAGTGCGGGCAGTAGTCCCCGATGGCAAGTCATTTCTTTGGGTTTTTCATGCTTTTCGGAGTCGTCAGGAACGCGCCCGGAAGGCGGATCGCTCAGGATTTCCGCTTGCACTGGTAAGAGGGAGGACGTAAATAGGAACGCTCCACCGGGAATGCTCTTGAAGGCGCCGGATGGGAGGGGGCGGCTGCCGGAAGCCGGATATAGTAATTCCAAGTATGGGCCAGCAATATAACAAGATCATCAAACGGAGGCGCCGTAAGCTTTACCAAAAGCGCAAGAAAAGGAGGGCCGAGTCCCGGCCCGCCGTGAAGAAGGCGGCTCCCGCCAAGAAAGCAGCTTCCGCGGGTGTGGCGACCAAGAAGAAGGCCGCCGCCAAGAAGACGACCGGGAAGAAGACCACTGCCAAGAAGACGGCCGCCGCGAAGAAGACGGCCGCCGCGAAGAAGACGGCCACCAAGAAGACAGCTGCGAAAAAGACGTCCGCTAAGAAGACGGCGACAAAGAAGACCGTCGCCAAGAAGTCGGAACCCGCGAAGGAAGAAGCGCCCGCGAAGGAAGAAGCGCCCGCGAAGGAAGAGGCGCCCGCGAAGGAAGCCGCGCCGAAGGAGACTCCCAAAGACGAGGCCGCGACGGCCGAGAAGCCTGCAGAAGCAGCTTCACCCTCTGCGGCGGAAGCGGCTTCAACGCCCGCCAAGGCGGAAGCCCCGGTCGCGGAATCCACCGAAGCGGCGGGCTGAGGATCACGCCGTGCCGCGCAGATTGCGGGTCTAGCTTTGACTCGGCTGGTTCCGGTCGACGCGAGAAGGTTCTCGTGGGAGGTTGATTCTGTGAAGGGCAAGCGTGCACCGGTAACGATCGTCGACGGTCACAGCGTGATCTTCGGGTGGGAAGACTTGCGGACGATGCACGGGCGGGAGCCGAGGCTGGCGCGACGGGAACTTCAGAACCGGCTGGTTCGTTATCAGGATACCACTGGGATCCCGGTGGTGTTGGTGTTTGACGGGAAGGGTGAATCCACCACTTCCGAGCGCGAGGCGCAGGGGGTGCAATTGATTTACGCGGAGGCGTCGCGGACCGCGGACGACGTCATTGAGAGGCTGGTGGGCAAGTATGCGGAGAAACACGAGATCACGGTGGTCACGGACGACCGTGCGGAGGCGGAGACGGTGAGCGCGTTTGGGGGCCTGGCGGAGGACACTCTGAGTTTTCGGACGAGAGTGGAGTCGGCAGAGGCGGGATTTCGCGATGTCGTGAACCGCCGGCGGCGATCCGGATGAGAGGGGGGAAAGAATCGAATCGGATTTTCCCGGGCGTCTTGCGGGTGCGTGACAGCCGTCGGCGGCTGATGTTCGGGTTATGTCTGGCGGCGATTTTCCTGGTATCGGGAGGCATTCTTTTTGGGGATGCCCTGGTAGAGCGGCCGGGGTGGTTTGTGATTTACTGGGGGTTCTGTTTTCTGCTGGCGTTGCTGCTTTTGTGTTTGTCGCTTTACGATTTGACGCGGCTGCGCGGGGAGTTGCGGCGGGAGTTGGAGGACGAGGAGTGAGTAGTGGCGAGTGGCGAGGGGTGAATGAGGTTCGAATATCTCCTGGACAAAGGTAGGGCGACCCGCCTTCGCTGAAGCTTCGGCGTGGCACGCGCGTCCCGCGGAGCCGCGAGCAGGCGAAGGAGTGGGAAATGCGAGAGCGGGATCGGGTTGCCAACCTGACTTGCTTTGCGGTTATAGTGTTGGCTGCCATGCTTAAGAGCCGGGAAGACCAGGAGCGGGAGGAAGAGGCGAGGTTGGCGCCCTATGCGCAGAGGGTGAGTGAGAGTGCGGGGCGGAGGCACGCGGAGCCTCCGCACCCATACCGGACGGCGTATCAACGAGATCGCGCGCGGATCATCCACTCACGGGCGTTCCGGCGGCTGGAGTATAAGACCCAGGTTTTTCTGAATGGGACCGGTGATCATCTGCGGACGCGGCTGACGCACACGATTGAGGTCGCCTCGGTGAGCCGGACGATTGCCCGGGCACTGGGAGTGAATGAGGACCTGGCGGAAGGGGTGGCGTTGGCGCACGATTTGGGGCATGCCCCCTTCGGGCATGCCGGGGAGGAGAAGCTCAATGAGCTGATGCGCGGTCAAGGGGGGTTCGAGCACAACGTCCAGAGCCTGCGGGTGGTGGAGGTGGTGGAATCCAAGTATCCGGATTTTCCGGGGCTGAATCTTTCGTATGAGGTCCTGGAGGGGCTGCGCAAGCATGACCGCGGGTATGTGCGCCGGCGGGCGGATACGGGGGAGGTCGAGCGCTTTTCGTCGCCCTCTCTGGAGGCGCAGATCGCCAACGTGGCGGATGAGATTACGTATTACAGCCACGATCTGGAGGACGGGCTTGACCATCATCTGATCACGGAGAAACAGCTCGAAACCATCGAGTTATGGCAGGTTTGCACGGAGTATGTGAAAAAGCATTTCCCGAAGCTGGCGGGGAAGCGATTGCGTTCTTATGTGATTCGGGAGCTGATTGACTACGAGGTGGAAGATTTGATCTCGGCGACGCATGAGAGGCTGGAGGCCGCCGGGGTGGCGAGCAGCGACGAGGTGCGCGGCGAGGAGAGTTTACTGGCGGGATACAGTGATTCTCTGAGCAAGGCGAATCGCCAGTTGCGAAAATTTCTGTATCAAAACCTGTATTTCCACGAAGAGGTCTCCGCCCCGAATTTGCGGGGTTGCGATATGATCGAGCGGGTCTTTGGGTATTACTTGAGCCGGCCCGAGGAACTGGGGAAGACAACTTCCGAGCGGCTGGAGAGGGAGGGTGTTTACCGGACGGTATGCGATTACGTCTCTGGAATGACGGATCGATACCTGATTGAGGAGTGCGACCGGCTGGGGGCGGGTTGAAGAGGGGAGGCCCGGCTCAGGCGCCCCTTTTTTTCGGAAGAGACTTGGCCAGCTTTTCGATCACAAAGCGCAGACGCTCGCACACGTCGGTGAGCTCGAGGAGTTGCTGGCGGGAGTAGGGATTGGAGATAAAATTGTAAGCCACGATATCGCCGATGGCCTCGGGATCCTGGAGGGAATTGAGGTAATCGCGGAGTTGGTCGGAGACTTCCGCTCCGCGCTGGACGTGTTCCCGGGTGATTTCGAGGAGTCTGGAGGATAGAGCCTGGGCCTGGAGATCGTTGGAGACGGAACTTTCCACCGGCTCAAGCTCCGCGATGCGGTAAGCGTGGTCGTCGATCCATCCAGTGAAGCGGACGCGTTTGAGGCCCTGGAGAATGAGGTGGGAGGTGCCGTCGTCGTGGCTGACAGAAGCCCGGATGAGGCCGAGCGTGGAGTGTTCGAAGACGTGATGGTCCGGATCGGGATCGGGCGCGGTTTCCGGGGACGGCTTTCGCATTCCCAGGCAGAAGAGGCGCTCTGCGGCGAGGCTGTCCTCGAGCAGCTGCCGGTATTTTGGCTCGAAGATGAAGAGGGGCAGCAGGCCGTAGGGCAGGAGGTTGCACTCCGGCAGGATCATGACCGGGGCCCGGTCTGGGATATCGACCTGCGGACCGGGGGAATCTGCAGGGTAGGGTGTTTCCATGGGCTGTCGGGCCGGTGTTCCCGAGGCGGGATTTACGGCATACTCGGGGTCACGATACGATTGGGGTCGGGTTTCGGATCGGTTTGGTTGTAATATTTCCTCCCTGGCCGGGTTGATTTTCCGGTTTCCGGCAATGTTTTCATTGAATGGGGGATAAAATATGGTTCTATTGGGCCTTCCCCAAGGGTTGGGGAGAGCGGAACCAGGGTGGTTTCGTTGACGGCAGTAAGATAAGAATGAGTGAAAGCACGATAGAATTAAAGGAATTCCAACTTCACGAAAGTGACACGGGAAGCGCCGATGTTCAGGTGGCGCTTCTGACCCATCGGATCAATCACCTTACGCAGCATCTGTCTGATCACAGTAAGGATTTTTCCTCCCGACGCGGCCTGTTGAAGCTGGTGGCCAGGCGCCGCAAGCTTCTAGATTACCTGGCTGACAGGGATAACGATCGGTACCAGAAGTTGCTGAAGTCATTGAACCTGCGCCGCTAGATTGACTGGTAGCCAGGCAAGGACTGACAGCGCAAGATCTGCAAACCCCTCCACCGCATCGGGATAGGATGAAACCTTCCGTTGCTGACCGCACACCGCGGGTGAACTCCATCTCGAAGGTGGGTTTGTCGGAGGAGAGACGGATCGGCTGGCTATTCTGCCGGGTTGCCTCCTGGGAACCGCGCCGCACACCGTGAGTCGACGCTGAGAGCAGCGGGAAACATGCCCCGGGAATATCGCCCTCACTGCCAAGGGATAAGCCCCGGAAATTTTTGAGAACGAAAAGCTAAGAAACGAAACCAAGATAGAAAGTCAGAAGAATGAGCATTAATGCTGTCACGAGCCAGGTCGGCTCGAACGAAATTACGATCGAAACCGGGAAGATGGCCAATCTGGCCGACGGCGCGGTTACGGTGACCGTCGGTGAAACCATTGTGATGGTGACCGCCGTCTCCCAGACATCGGTCCGCGAGGGCCAGGACTGGTTCCCCCTCTCGGTAGAATACAAAGAGAAAGCCTCTGCGGCGGGACGTTTTCCCGGCGGATACTTCAAGAGGGAAGGCCGTCCCACGGAGAAAGAGATTCTCACCTGCCGGATGACCGACCGGCCGTTGCGGCCCCTCTTTCCGAAGGGTTATTTTTATGACACGCAAATCATTGCGTTGCTTTTGAGCGCGGACGGCGAAAACGACGCCGATATCCTCAGCATGAACGGCGCTTCCGCGGCGCTTTGCATCTCCGACGTTCCCTTTGCCGGGCCGATAGGCGCCGTCCGTGTGGGTCGCGTCGACGGCCAATTCGTAGTCAATCCGACTCACAGCGAGAGGGAACTCAGCGATCTCGACCTCATTTACGTGGGCAGCAAGAACGACGTCATCATGATTGAGGGCGACGCCGATGAGCTGCCCGAGGACGAATTTATCCGGGCGTTGCATTTCGCCCAGGAACAGGTCCAGATTCTTGTGGCGATGCAGGAGGAGCTGGTGGCCAAGGCCGGCAAACCCAAGCGCGAAGTCGAACTGAAACCTGTGAACCAGGAGATGGTTGACATCGCGTATCAGGTCGCAGGTGACCGGATCGAGTCCGCGATTTACACGGAAGGCAAAGTGGCCCGCCACAAGGCAACCAAGGCGCTGCAGGACGAAGTCGCCGAGAAGATCATGGAGAAGTTCCCGGAAGCGGGTGATTTCGACATCAGCCAGGCATTTGATGTCCTCAAGAAGAAGGTCTTCCGCGTCAGTGTCCTCGACCAGGGGAGGCGATGCGACGGCCGGGGGATCGGGGACATCCGTCCTCTCAGCGGCGAGGCGGGCCTGATTCCGCGGACGCACGGATCTGCGCTTTTTGCGCGCGGCGAGACCCAGGCCCTGGCGCTGGCGACCCTGGCCCCGGTGGACGAAGCGCAGATGCTCGACAACTACGCGGGTGGAGCCGACTTCAAGCGGTTCCTTCTCCACTACAACTTCCCGCCGTTCAGCGTCGGGGAGACCGGTCGCATGGGCGGGATCAACCGGCGTGAAATCGGTCACGGCGCACTCGCGGAGCGTTCTGTGCTGCCGGTGATACCGAGTTCCGACGAGTTTCCCTACGCCTTGCGAGTCAGCAGCGAGGTGATGTCGTCCAACGGCTCGACCTCGATGGCGACGGTGTGCAGCGCCAGCATGGCCCTGCTCGACGCCGGGGTTCCCTTGAAGCGGCAGGTCGCGGGAATTTCCGTGGGCCTGGTGACCGAATTCGACGAATCCGGCGCCATGAAGCGCTACAACACGCTCCTGGACATCATTGGAAGCGAGGATTTCTTCGGGGACATGGACTTCAAGCTGTGCGGGACCACGGAAGGTGTGACCGGTTACCAGCTGGACCTCAAGCTTCCGGGGATTCCCCTGAGGATTCTCGAAGAAGCCATTCACCAGGCCAAGGAGGCGCGTGGAAAGGTCCTCGACGTGATGAATGAGGCCATTTCCACTCCGCAAGCGCTGAGCGAGCATGCGCCGCGCATCGAGATGATCAAGATCGACCCCAACAAGATCGGGGAACTGATCGGACCGGGCGGCAAAGTCATCAAGGGCATCCAGGCCGAGACCGGAGCGGAAATCAACATCGAGGACGATGGCACGGTCCATATTTACTCGACCAAGAAAGAGAGCCTCGAGCGCGCCATGGAAATGGTGAAACAGATCACTGCGGAAATCGAGGTCGGCGAGACCTACCAAGGCAAGGTGGTGTCCACCACGAACTTCGGGGCCTTCATGGAAGTGCTGCCGGGTCGCGACGGGATGATTCACATCTCCGAGCTGGCGGATTTCCGGGTCAAGGAAGTCGAAGACGTGGTCAAGGTCGGCGACGTGATCTGGGCCAAGTGCATCGGTGTGGATGACCGGGGACGCGTCAAGATGAGCCGGAAAGCGGCCATGAAAGAGCGGGCCGAAGCCGCGGCCGTGGAATCCAGCTGAGGAGGGGACTTTTTCGAGGAGGGGGGTGGGTGCTGGAACGGGCGCCCACCCCCGATCTCCGGGAAACCGGGGCGTTTTGAGGCCCTGAAGCGGCCATTGGTCTGGGAACCGGGGGTCAGGAGCCGCTGGCGGGGCCATTTTGCTCTCGGGGACCGGGAACGGTGAATAACCCGGACCATAGCGGCAGGGAGACTGTGAATAAAAGGCAGCCTCCCCGTCCTTAGAATAATTCTCAAATTTGCCCCTAAAATTAGAGAGTATTCTTCAAAATGACGCAGTCATCGGGGGGAAAACCGCATTTTTTTAAAAAATTCATTGCAATAGCGGGAAAGTTATCATAATATTATCTCACTGTTGCGAATCTTGTAGAACCCAGACATCTGCAAGTTCCATTAGTTTTGCTTCATTGGTTGTTATAGATAGTGAGGGCCGCTCTTCGGAGCGGCCCTCTCTTTTTTTGGGGAGAACTTTGTGAATAGGAGTGGAACAACATTTCGCATTGTTGTTCCGGAGACATTACTCGGAATCGGGTTGCTCCTTTTCTGATTCGCCGGCGGCGGGTTCCGGTGGCGGGGTTGCGGTTTGCGGAGTCTCGTTGTCATCCTGAGCCTGAGACGGTTCGGGAGCGGTTGTGTCCGGTTGCGACGGAGGTGTTTCCGGTAGCGGCTGGAACTGGATCGCATCCCGCTCGACGCGGTGGAGTTCGGTTCCGTCACTGATGCGCCAGAGGAAGAAGAGCAGGACCCCGGTCAGGGTGCCGGTGACCAGAAGGGCGATGATGTTGAACCAGGAGCGGAGCATGGGGGAGGCGGCTACGCCGCCGTGGAAGGTGGGAAGGTAAACGGTAAAAAGTGGGGCGGCTGGGCCGGCGGAGGAGGAAGATAGAAGATAGAAGATAGAAGATGGGGCAGGGAAGAGGGAAGGTGGGAGATTCGCAGGTGATCAGGAGGTGGTTTTGACGAGGAGGGCGGCGAAGGCGCCGTCGATGCCGTCCTGGAAGGGGGTGGTGCGGCGGGTCTCACGAAGTTCGAGTGTTCCGGGGAAGGATGCCAGCAATTGATCCACCAGGTCTTCGTTTTCCTCGGGCTCAAGGCTGCAGGTGCTGTAGACGAGGCTGCCACCGGGGCGGAGGAGGGGGAGGCTGGAATCGAGGATACGGCGTTGGACTTGCGCCATTTCCGCAAAACTTCGCGGGGTCAGGCGCCAGCGGACGTCGACCCTGCGGCGGAGGACGCCTGTATTGGAGCAGGGAGCATCCACGAGGATCCGGTCGAAGAGCGCTCCGTGGAGCTCGCCGGGGTAAGCGACGCCGCCAAATTCGGAGACAAGGGTGCGTGTATTGGTCACAGCGAGGCGCCTTAGGTTCGCCTGGAGGGTTTCGAGTCGGCGCGCGCTGGCGTCGCAGGCAACGATTTCTCCCCGATTCTCCATGAGTTGGGCCAGGAGCGCCGTTTTTCCCCCGGGTGCGGCGCAGGCGTCGAGGACGCGATCATCGCCGCCGGGAGCGAGGAGATCGCAGGCCAGGGCGGTGCTGGGATCCTGGGCGTAGGCCAGGCCATCGGCGAGAAGGTTTTCGGGAAGCTCTTCGATTTGGACGAAGCGCGAATCGGCATAGAAGGGTTTTACATCCTGCGCGGCTACGGCTTCGCGCGCCCCGGCTCGCAGGTCGTTGACGCGGATGTAAAGGGGTGCGGGAGTATTGTTCCATTTGCAGAGATCTTCCGTATGCTCGGGGCCGAAAGCGCGGGACCATCTTGAGATGAAGAATTCGGGGATGGAGAAGCGCGTCTCCGGCGGCAGCGTGTCGGTATCGGCGAGGAGTTTCGGGCGCTGGCGGATGGCTTCACGGAGCAGGGCGTTGACTAGTTTTCGTTCCTGCGGATTGCGGGCGAGAGCGACGGTTTCATTGACGGCAGCGTGATCGGGGACGCGCATGCAGAGAGTTTGGTAAAACCCGACACGGAGGATCTCGCGGGTGGCGGGCCGGGTACGGCCGTCGCGCAACTGATCGATCCAGTGATCGAGGAGCGAGAGGTTGCGGAGGACGCCGAGGAGCAGGGCGTTGAGAAAGGCGCGGTCCCGGTGGTCGAGCCGGTGCCGGGAGGCGGTGTTTTCGATGATGGTTTCCGCGAAGAGGGATCCTTCGGACCAGGTGGTGAGGGCTTCGAGGCAGGCCCGGCGCAGGGGAGAGGAACTGCGGCCTGGGCTCATGGCGGCAGAGCACGCGGCTCAGGCCGGGGTCTTGGAACGCGGTGCGGCGGTTTCCACGGCAGCTGCGGCGGGTGCGGAGGAATGGAGTCCGCGGCCGATACCGGTGTATTGGAAGCCGAGGGTGGTCATGCGTTCGGGATCGAGGAGGTTGCGGCCATCGAAGATCAGGGGGGTGATCATTCGTTTGCGGACTTCCTCGAAATCCACCGCGGCGAATTCGGGCCACTCGGTTGCGATGACGAGGGCTTCGGCGCCGTCCACGGCCTCGAGGGGCGAGGGGGCGAGCGTGATCTTGCCGCTGACATCGAGTTCCTGAACTTTCTCCATAGCCTTGGGGTCGTAAGCGGTGACGTGGGCCCCTTCCTTGACGAGGGTATCCACCAGATCGATGGCAACGGAGCAGCGGACGTCATCGGTATCGGGCTTGAAACTGAGACCCCATACGGCGATTTTCTTCTCCTGCAGGACCCAGAGCGCATCCTGAATTTTCTTGATAAAGTTTTTGAGTTGCCGGGCGTTGATATCCTGGACTTCCTTGAGGAGGTCGAAGGGGATGCCGAGATCTTCGCTGATGGCGATGAAGGCGGCGATATCTTTGGGAAAGCACGAGCCTCCGTATCCGAGTCCGGCGTTGAGAAAGGCGCGGCCGATACGCTTGTCCGTTCCGATCCCTTCGGCGACTTTTTCCACGTCGGCGCCGCTGGCGTCGCAGACTGCGGCCACCGCATTGATGTAGGAAATCTTGAGGGCGAGGAATGAGTTGGCGGCGTGCTTGATGAGTTCGGCGCTGTTGATGTCGGTGGCGAGCACGGGTGCGACGAAGGGCTCGTAGATCTTGTGCATCAGGGCGAGCGCGCGATCGCTATTGGTGCCGACGACGATGCGATCCGGTTTCATGAGGTCCTCGACAGCGCAACCTTCCCTGAGGAATTCGGGGTTGCTGACGACGTCGAACTCGATCCCGGGAGTGGCGTAGCGGCGGATGGTCTCGGCGACTTTTTCCCCGGTTTTGACGGGGACGGTGCTCTTGTCGACGATGACTTTGTAATCTTTGAGGACGGCGGCGATTTCGCGGGCGACTTTTTCGATGAAGCGAAGATCCACGCTGCCATCGGGTTGGGGCGGGGTGGGGACGGCGATAAAGACGACGTCGGCAAAATCGACGCCTTCCCCGGTGTCGGTGGTGAACTTGAGCCGGCCCGAGCTCACGTTGTTGGTGACCATTTCTTCGAGGCCGGGTTCGTAAATGGGGATACTGCCGGAGAGGAGTTTGGCGATCTTGGCTTCGTCGTTGTCGACACAGATGACGTGGTGACCGATTTCGGCAAAGCAGGCGCCGGTGGTGAGTCCCACGTATCCCGAGCCGATGATGGTAATATTCATCATTGTCCGTATCCGGTGAGGGTGTCTTTATCTGGTTGGTGGGGGCGAGACGGGGCCCGGGTCCTGGCCGGCATCGATTTCGGGCCGGTCGGAAAGGGGGAAGTATACCGAGGGTTGGGAGAATGTCAGGCAACAATTTCTCACGAAGGAGAGGGAAGCTTTCGGTGGCAGGAGAGCGGCGGCCGGGAGGCGGGAATCAGCGATTTTCTCCACCCGGAAGTATGCTGAGGGGGAGGCTTACCTGGGGGAAATCCTTGAGACTGAGGGTGAATACGAAGCCGTATTCCTCATCTCCCCGGTTATCGCGGACCATGGCGCCGACAGCGGCGGTCCAGCTGCTGAGATCCCGGTGCAGGCTGTATTGCTGCCACTCCATGGTGCTGTCTTCAAACTCGTAGCGATGGCTGGTGCTGAAACCCCAGTTTTCGGTGAGCTTGGTGTAGGAGTAGAGGCTGACGAGATTGCTTTCTTCGAAGAGGGGGTTGTCGGTGAGAAGGCGATGTCCGACGGTGAACTGCATGATGGAGTTGGGCATGAAGGTGAGGTCGGTGTTGACCTCGGTAAAGTCAAAGGGGTCGTTGAAGACGGGCAACTGGGTATCGAGATCCAGGCGCACCCAGGGAAGTGGAGACCAGCGGATTTCGTTAAAGAGGTTAGAGAAGTCCCGGTCGAGCTCGGCATCATTAAAGAAGGTCTCGAAAAAGGTGTCGATTTCGAGCCAGTTGTGGGTGCCGCCGTCGCGCTTGGTCTGGAGGCGGTTGCGGCCACCAAGGCGGAGGACATTCCACTCTCTGAATTCGTCGGTGGCCGTGAAAAGCTGGGGGTCGATGGGCCGGAGCCGCGTGGTCGGCCCAAAACGGTCGATAAGAGGATATCCTTCCGGAAGATTGTCTCCCCCGAGGTAAGAGTAATTCAGGTAAGGCTGGAAGATGTGCCGGAATTCGTTGACTCCGAATCTTGGCATCTGGGCGTTGGGATAGAGCTTGGAAAACTTGGTGGAGGCTTCGATTCCGGCGTGGCCGAGGACACGCGTCTCTGATCCACCGACTTTACCGCCCGAGACGTCGGAATAAGCGGTGGCGCGGACGCCGACTCTGGGGACGAGGCTGAGCCAGTCTCCGAAGACGAAAGGATAAAGGATCTGGTGATAGGTATCGAAGCGGGTGAATTCATCGTCCACGAGGGCGGCGCGGAGGTCATCGAGCATGGTGGCGCTCTCGGCGGGATCGAAAAGGGGATCGAAGAGGGGGGAGGTTGGATCGGTGCGGGGGCTCAGGCCGCCCGCGAGCGCAGCTTCGGTATCGGCGATGTCGGCCATGATTTCCGGCCTGCGGGTGTCCGCGACGGCTTCCTTATAAATACCGACGCTGCTTTCGCCTTCATAAAAGAAGCCGCTGTTGAAGATGGGCTGCCGAGTGAAGTCGATGGCGACCTCCGGAAGCCGGGAATCTGTTTGGAAGAAATCGTTGGCCCGGAATCGTGCCCAGACGCTGAGTTCTCCGCGCGGGGTCTGACGGACCAGGTTGACCATGTTGTCGGGCCGGGGATCAAGGCGGAATTCTTCGGGGTAGAAATCCTCCAACATGAATTCATCGCTGACCTTGTTGATATCGATATCAAAGTAGAAGGAGCTCTCTTCGGGACCGGGAATGTAGATGCGGTGCTGCAGGCCGATACGGTAGCGTTCCTTATCGAGCGGGGGTCGCTCAAGTGAATTGAAGTTCAGCCCGGGGTCGCTGTCATTGGCGTAATAGAGCTCGAGGTGGCCGAAATTGGGATTGTCGCGGTGACGCATCGAGAAAACGTCGATACCGCCCGCGACGCCGCGCTCACTGCGGAGATCGAGCTTGAACTGCATCAGGGAGTGATCGCCGACCAGGATGCCGTACTGGTTGAGAAGGAACGCTCCCCAGGTGCTGGTGTATCCCGGGGTGAAGGTGTATCCGAGCTGGTCGTCGAATGGTTGGGAGAGGTAGGGAAGCCAAAGGACGGGAACTTTGCCGGCGTAAATCTTGACGTTGCGGAAGACGATGCGGTCGTCCGGATAAATATCGACCGTTTTAGCCTTGAGATGATAATTGGGATTAACGCTGTCGTGCGTGGTGAAAAAGGTGTCAGTGGTGCTGATGACCTCGAGATCTTCGGTATTGAGATTGATTTCACCGGAGTCGTAGAGCGCCGGGCCGACGGAACTGCGGATGTGATTGGCGGTGATCTTGCCCGTTTGGATGTTATAGACCGCGGCGTCGCCTTTGTAAGCCAGCTCGCCTTTATAAATGGTCACGTTCTCGCGGGCGAAGATGTCCCCGGTGGTGCGATGGAACTCCGCCTTGTCTGCGTAGATCTCAACGTCCTCGTATTTGATCTCCACTTCGCCGACAGCGCTGGCGACGCCGGTCGCCTGGTCGTAGGAAGTGCCCAGGCTGTTGATCTCGATATTACTCGCGAGAGTCTCGAGATCGTCCGCCTGCGCCTGCGCCCGCGGGATCGAAACGAAAGAAGCGCCAGCCAGCGTCAGCAGAAGGAGGCAAAGTCTGACGCGGGGGCGTGCTGGACGGAACCTTAGGGTCATGAAGCAATTTCGGGAAACAGTATGGGATTCCCGTAATTTAGTAAATTACTTTTAATAACTATTATATCCAAATTAAAAGGCCGGGAGAGCCGTGGGATGGTTGGCGGTGTATGCAGGCCCTAAAGGAAAAGAATCCCGAGGAGAATTCAATGGTTTCTTTACTAAATTGTAGCGGAAAGGAGCGTCCCTATTAAGAAGTCTGTAAATGCGGGATTTTGCGGATTTTTACAGTTTTTTCAGATAAAAGGAAAGAGTTTTCTCGATGATCCGCAGAGGCGGGAGGCCCGAGGGCCGGCAGTGGGGGTGCGGGCGGGCGGTCACAGCTGGCGGGATCGGCTGAGGCGGCAGCAGATGCCCTTTTTCCCCCGGGACCTGAAGAACTCGAGAAAGGCCTGGGCTTCGGGAGAACTCCAGGTGACTTCCCCGGCGTCGTCGAGGGCTTGGGAGACGTTGCGGCCGTTGCGGAAGAAAAGGGCGAAGATCTGTTTGATTTCGGAGAGAGAATCCCCGTTGAGGCCGGCCCTGCGCAGGCCCACGAGGTTGAGGCCGACGATTTCGTTGACGCGGTGGCACACGAGGAAGGGGGGGAGGTCCATGCTGAGGGCGGCGTTGCCTTGGACCATGGCGAGGTCGCCGACGCGGATGAATTGGTGGTAAACCGATCCGCCTCCGAGGAAGGTCTTGTTTCCGATTGAAACGTGTCCGCCGAGGAGGCAGTTATTGGCGAGGATGTTGCCTTCGCCGAGAGAGGCGTCGTGGCCAAGGTGGCAGCCGCCCATAAGGTAATTGCCGTTGCCGATGCGAGTGGCGCCTCCCGGAGTGCTGCTCCGGTGGATGGTGACATATTCGCGGAGGACGTTGTCGTCTCCGATGACGACGCCGGAAGCGGTGGCGGGATCGAAGGCGAGGTCCTGGGGATTGCCCCCGAGTATAGCTCCGGCGCCGATGCTGCAGTTTTTCCCGAGCGCGACTTGGTTCAGGAGTTGGGCATGCGCGTCGATGCGGCAACCGGGTGCGATCGTGATGTCCCCGGTGACGATGGCGTAGGGACCGATATGGACGTCGTCACTGATGTCGCCGGAACTCTCGACGATGGCGGTGGGGTGGATCATGGAGATTTAGCATTTAGCATTTAGCATTTAGCATTTGGCATTTGGCATTCAGCAGATCGAAAATGAGAAATGCTAATTGAGAAATGCTAAATCAAAGCAATCCCATCTCCTTGAAGCTGAAGAAGGGTTCGCGGTTTTCGGCGGGGTGTCCGATGATGACGTGATCGACGAATTCGATCTGGAGATCCCGGCAGATTTGATCGAGCCGGCGCGTCAGTTCGCGGTCGGCTTCGCTGGGGGAGGGATCGCCGGAGGGATGGTTGTGCACCAGGATGAAGCCGTGGGCGGAGTGGACGATGACTTTCTTGAGGATTTCGCGGGGATGGGCGATGCTTTCATTGAGGCTGCCGCGGGTGATTTCCTCGATGCGGACGAGCCGGTATCGGGTGTTGAGGACGAGGATGCGGAGGGATTCCTGGTGGAGGGGGCCGAGTTCGCCTCCGAGAAGTTGGTAAACGATTTCGGGGTTATCGATCTTGGTCTGGGTAACGCGTTCCAGGGCGAGCCGGTTGCCGAGTTCGAAGGCGGCCGCGAGTTCGGAAGCTTTGGCCGGTCCGATGCCTTTGATCTGGTTGAGTTCTTCGATGCTGCAGCCCGCGATGGCGCGGAGGGTTTTGCGTTCCGCGATGAGCCGGCGTCCGAGTTCGATTGCGTTTTCACCTTGGTTGCCGGTGCGAAAAAAGATGGCCAGCAGTTCGGCGTCGGTGAGCGCGGCGGCGCCGCGGCTGGCGAGTTTTTCGCGGGGGCGTTCCGCGGGGGGCAGGTCCTGAATTTTCAGTGAAGCCATCGGCCCATGCTAGAGGGGCGCGTACCGGGGGCAAGTTCGAAAAACCCGGCGCCGCAAAGGAGACCCGGCTGGGGGTGCGGCCTTATTTTCGGCAACTATCGAGAAGTTGTTCCAGGAAGAAGGTGATCGCTTCGAGGGCCCGGGAGTATTCACTGCCGGCGAGCACCTGGAGCTCGGCGCGGGCTTCCCCGATCATGCGCGCGGCATCGTCGAGGGCGCTTTCGATGGCGCCCTGGTAATCGGCGATTCCAGCGAGCACCGAGGTGTCGATGGGCTCATTTTTAATGAGCATGCGATTGAGTTTTGCGCGCTGACTCTCCGAGGCGCCGGCGATGAGTTTGAGGACGGGGAGGGTGAGCTTGCCCTTGGCGAGGTCGGTGCCCAGGGTTTTTCCGACGACATCCTCCTCGCCGACAAGATCGAGGCAATCGTCGTAAATCTGGTAAGCGGTGCCGAGCTTGTGCCCGAAATCGCGCAGGCTTGATTGGACGTCGACGGGAGCATCGCTGAGCAGCGCACCCAGTTCCAGGGCCGAGGCGAAGAGTGCGGCCGTCTTCATCCCGATGATGCGGAGGTATTCGTCAATGGTGAGTTTGAAGTCGAAGCGCCTCTGGGTCTGGATGATTTCGCCCTGGCAGACCTCGTTGGCGGCCAGAGAGATCTTGCGGCTGACGTCGATACGATTGAAGCCGGTGGCCAGTGTGAGTGCATGGGCGAAGAGGCAGTCGCCGAGAAGGACGGTGAGGTTGTTGCCCCAGCGGGCGTTGGCGGTCGGCATGTCGCGGCGGATGCGCGCGCCATCGATGATATCGTCGTGGACGAGGGTGGCGATATGGATGAGTTCGAGAATGACGCCGAGATCGATGTGGCGATCGGTGCAGCCGCCGGTGGCGCCGCCGGAGAGAATGGCAAGCGCGGGACGGATGCGTTTGCCACTCGTGTCGCAGACGTAGGAGACGTAGCCTTCGACGGCGGGGTCGAAGGATTGGGCCTGGGCGCGGATGCGTTCTTCGATTTGTTCGAGCTGCGGGCGGATGAGCTCGAAGGGAAAACCTGGTGGCCGGTGCTCTGCAGTGATCATGTGGTGGTTCCCGATCCCTTTGTGAAAAATTTCACAAGCGACTCTACGATTTCTATGCTGCGAGTCAATTGCTATAAGGGGTTACGGCTGGTCTGCCGGGGCGGATGCCCGGGAGCGGGATTCCGGCCGGGGCCTGGAGAGTTCGGGCCTTGATCTGGAGGGAAAGGGTGTTTTAGGTGAGGTTCGCGATCCCGGGGTGTGCCCGGCTTTCGAAAAAACCGCGATGACCGATCCTGAAAGTCTCCTGATTGCGGACTATTACGAGCGCCGCTTGGCATTCTGGGAAGATCTGGATCCGGCCGTGATTCCCGGCGGGCAATTGGAGAGCGAAGCGGCCGAGGCGTCCTCTCTTCGCAAGTTGTTGGGAGATTACCGGGAAGAAGATCTGCACGAGATGATCGATTGGATCGTGGGGCGGACGGATGCGGAGGCACGGCTCGAGAGATTTCTGGGGAGAGCGCTGGGGCATCTGGGGCCGCCGGGCGAGCGGGAACGATTTTATCTCTATCCCGAAGAAGTGGCAGCGCCGAAATTCGAGCGCAACGGCTTTGCCGGGGGAAAAGAGTGGGAGCTTGAGGATTACCTGGAGCATCTGGAAAGAGTCGACGCGGATCGATGCAACGTGGAATCCGCATTTCCCGATGCGGCCACCGCGGCAAGGTGGCGATCCAAAACGAAAGCCTTGATGGGTGATATGGTTGGTTATCTTTTCCAGCTGGCGGTGCGTATCGAACGCATGCCGCGATTGCAGCCCGTGGTGCTGTTACGGGACACGCTGGTAATCCAACTCGGCTTGGGGAGGTTGCGGGCCGCGGGATGGCGGTTGCCGGAGCCAAAAGCAATTGTGTTCAACCGAGCCTTCGCCAATGCTTTTGGTCCTCCGGAATCGATTTATGAGACGTTGTTAGTTGAGGGCCTGTGCCGGGTGGTGCACGAGGAGCGCCCGTTGGACTTGCAGGCCTTGAGGACGGGCTTTACCCGGCGCGCGCTAAAGGAACTGGAGATTCCGGAGTCTTTTGTGCGTGCGAGCCGGCAGAAGCTGGCGGAGTTGGAGATCGAGGGGGTGCCGGTGTTCGTGGAGAGCGGCGTTAACGGCACTTTTCCCCTGTGGCTGCTGGCTTTGAACGGCGGCGAAGGCGAGATGACGCTCTACAGCACGGCGCCGTGGCTCTACGAGATTTACGCGCCGGTGGTGTTCCGGAAGAACTACAATTACCTGCGCGAAATGGAGACCCTGGTGGCGCACGAGCATCTTTTCCAGATCGTGGAAGGGACGGGCGAGGAGGTCTCCGGCGGGTGGCGCGTTGCGGAGACGACCGATCCAGTGGCGCGGGAGCTGGCTTACTGCGAGGTGGCGATCTTTCTGCAGTTGGTCGACGAGCGGCTCTCCGGCCTGTAGCGGAACTCTGGCGAGTTCCGCTACATGAGAACACCACCCGCGATTACACCCGCCCCAGCCGCCAGTCGGCCTCCCGGACCTTCTCGATGAAGAGACGGCACTTAAGCATGTTCTTGAGCCGGCGACCGTCCGGCAGGTAATCGCTGACCCCGCTCTCGACGTCGACGCCGAAGGGCCGCACCTGCTCGATGGCGTCGCGGACGTTGTAAGGGGTGAGGCCGCCGGCGAGGAATACGGGCACGGGCGACTTTCGGACGATTTCCGCGCAGTGCGACCAATCGCCGGTCACGCCGGTGCCGCCGTGCCGGAAACTATCGAGAAGAAAGGCGTCGGCGACGGGTGCGTAGCGGGCGAGGAAGGCGTCGTCATCGGAGGGATCGTTTTCCTCCGCCTTCTCGGACATGACCTTGAGGATGCGGAGTTCGGGCAGGTCCTCGCGAAGCGCGTCCAGATCTTCAGGCGGGCAATCGTCGTAATACTGAATGGCCTCGAGGCCCAATTCGGCGGCGAGGGGCCGCAGCTGGTCCATGGGAAGATCGGTGAGGAGTGTCTTGTGGACGGCGGGATTGAGTTCGCGAAAGATGGCGGCGAAGCGCGCGGATTTCTCGGCGACGTCCTGGTCGCTGAAAATGTGGAACCCGAGAAACTCCGCGCCCAGGAACGACGCCTCGTATGCGGCTTCGAGGTATTCGAACTCGCAGAGCTTGACGCGGGTGCCGGGCCGGTCGGGATTCCAGGGGGAATTTCTGGATGAGTCGCGCATCGGGATTCAGGATCAGGGTGTGTTCGAAAAGTCGACTGGTCGCGGATTTTTTCTATGAGATCTTTGAAATCAGGCACTGCTTCGCAGCGCAAAGAAAGCGAAATGCGGCTTTTTTATCCCGCCTTCGGCGGGCTCTGCGATGTCCCTACGCTTCGCTACGGTGGAAAGCTGGCCGCTACGCGGCTGAGGCAGTCCCGTCAGTCTTCGGTTTCGCCCGGCTTTATCCTGCCTGTGGCAGGCTCTGCAGATTCCTTTCGCTTCGCCTCAGACCGGGCTCCTGCGCTAACGCGCCGAGGCAGTGTGGTATCTACCATCGCCGCCGGTCGATGCCTCGCCAGCCGAAAAAAGCGCTCGCACCGTGCCTCACTCGACTTTTCGAAAACACCCTAGAGCGTAAGCGCGGGTTCGATGCTGTCGAGGAAATCGCGGGCGGCGTCGAATCCGGCTTGCATAGCCTTGAGGAAAGCGGTGCCGATGATGACTCCGTGCAGTCCCGAGACGCCCTGGAGGTCCTTGACGTGGCCGGCGGTTCCTATTCCGAACCCGGCGGCGATGCGGGCATCGGGTTTGATCGCGCGGATCGTGCCGACCACACGCGCGAGTTCGGCGGGATCGTAGAGCTCGGCCCCGGTAGCGGACGCGGAGACGAGATAGACGAGGGGCTCGTCATCGGTGAGTGCGAGGGTGGCTTCGGTTTCTTCGCGGGACATCCAGTTGCCGGCACATTGAATCAGTTCGATATCCCGTGCGCGGGCCTGGACGGCATAGGTGTCAGTGGGTCCGGCGTCCCACTCGAAGAGGAGTCCGTCGAGGATGCCGCGGGAGTGATCGAGGACGGTCTCGAACCGGTAGTCCTCGAAGGTGGCGCGATAAAGGACGGAGATGACGGGCTTGGGAAAGGCGCGGAGGTGGTCGACGGATTCCAGGCCGGGCGCGGCGTGCGGGGCGGCGGTGCGGTGGGCGTTTTTTATCGTATCGTTGGCGTATTCGGAGAAGCGATCGGTGACGGGGAAGGTGGTTTCGAGGATGCTGAGGGAGGGGCGTTCGGCCAGGAGTGCAGTGACGGCTTCGTAGGTTTCGGGGTCGGGAAACCCGGGGATGGTGTAAAGGATGAGGCCGAGGCGTCCGGCAGCGTTGGCCTCGCGCAGGGCGGGTCCGGCGTTCGGGGGCATGGGGAGACAATAGGATAGGATGGGAGCCCCTGGGGCAAGGCCGGAACAGGTGACGGTTCAATTATCCTTCGAACCGGGTGTGTTCCGAGTCCGCGCGGACCGGGGGCGGCCCTGGGGGCGTGGCGGGCACCGCATTTCCGGCGTTCGGGCTGGCGGTGGCGGCGGCCTTTTCGTCGTCTACGGCGCTACGGACGGCTTGGGAGAGTTGATCGAGGTTGAAGGGTTTCTGCACCGCGCCGGCGGGGCGGGTACCGGTTTCCTGTTCAAAGGTGTCGAGGTCGACCATGTAGCCGCTGCAGAGGATGACGGGCGGCGGGTTCTCGGTTTCCTGCAATTGGATGAAGGTTTCCCGGCCGGAGAGTCTGGGCATGGTGAGGTCGAGGATGATGGCGTCGATATCGGCGCCTTGTTCGCGGCAAATGCTGAGGGCTTCTTCGCCGTCCGAAGCGCAGAGGATGGTGTATCCGTGTCGCTCGAGGGCGCCCTGGGCGACAGCTCGGACGACCTGTTCGTCGTCGACGAGGAGGACGGTTTCCGATCCGTTGTGGATTTCGGTGGGGGTGTCCTCTGCCTGCGCGATCGGGGTAGTGGCTTCGACGCCGGGAAGGTAAATAAGGAAGTGGGTTCCCTGGCCGACTTCCGATTCGCAGACGATCCAGCCCCCGTGCTGGCGGATGATGCCGTAGGAAGTGGCGAGACCAAGGCCGGTGCCTTTGCCGGGATCCTTGGTGGTGAAGAAGGGTTCGAAGATTCTCTCCCGGATTTCGGGAGGCATGCCGTGGCCGTTGTCCTGCACGCTGATGCGGACGTACTTGCCGGCAGGAGCGCCCATGCTCATCATCGACGCCTGTTCTTCGGTGAGCTGGACGTTGCGGGTGGAGAGTTGAATGCGCCCTCCGTCCTCCTGCATGGCGTCGACGGCGTTGACGCACATGTTCATGACGACCTGCTGAATCTGGGTGGCGTCGGCGTTAGCGTGCCAGAGTCCATCCGGGAGGTCGACATCGATACTGACGCGAGGATCGATGGTGTGGACCAGGAGATCCTGGATTTCGAGGGCGAGATCGTTGACGTCGGTTTGGGCGAGCTGGAGATGGCTGCGGCGGGAGAAGCCGAGCAGTTGTCTCACGAGTTCTGCGGCGCGCTGGCCCGCTTTCTTGGCGGAGGCGATGAAGCGCTGGGGATCGCCGTGGGCACTGTCCTCGCCCTCCATCTGGGCGAGGGAGAGATTACCGATAATGCCGGTGAGGAGGTTATTGAAGTCATGGGCGATGCCCCCGGCGAGGCGGCCGACAGCTTCAAGTTTCTGGGCCTGCTGCAGGCCTTGTTCGAGGCGGCGTTGTTCAGTGACGTCGCGGAACATCCAGAGGCGCGAAATGGATTCGCCGCGATGGTTTTTCACCGGCGCGGTATACACCGAGAGCATGCGTTCCTCCGGGGCGGTCACTGCCCATTCTTCCTCGACGATACCGGTGGGATTGGATTCATAGAGTTTCCAGCGGGAGGCGGGATCGGAGTCCTCGGGGAAGCAAGGCTGGACGCGGGCCATGAAGCGTTCGAAAGGCAGGGCGGCGATATTTTCGGAGGGATCGATTCCGAAGAACTCCTGGATATGGTTGTTGGCGGCGATGATAGTTCCGTCAGGCTGGACGACGAGAATGGCTTCCCGCGTGGATTCGTAAGCGGCGCGGAGCTGTGAGGTGAGAGCTTCGAGTTCGCTTTGGGATTCACGGAGTTTTCGAGTGCGGGAATCCACGAGAGACTCGAGGTGTTGTCGAGAGTCCTTCACCTCCACGATCATCTGGTTGAAAGAAGTGGCGAGTTGTTTCATTTCCAGCGGGCCGGATTCGGGCACGCGGGCATCGAGGTCCCCGAGGGCGACTTTCTTGGCGGCGTTAGAGGCGAGGACCACGGGTTGGGCGAGGCGTCGTGAAATGGTCAGACCCATCAAAGTGATTCCCAGCATGGCGACGACTCCGGCCAGGTATTGGTAAGACTCGCTGTGGTGAAGGGCGGCGGTGAGTTCTTCGGCCGGCAGGAGCGAGAGCACGACCCAGGATTCGCGGACGTAGGTCAGGTGGCCGGGCAGGGTTTGCGCGCAGTAAGCATAACGCCGGCCGTCGGGGGTGTCGTAATTGCCCTTGGGATGGGTGGTCCAGAAGGAACTGGGGTAACGTTCGTCAAATTTCTCGAGGATGAGGTCCTTGTTGCGGCTGGCGAGAATTTTTCCGTGGATATCGACGAGGAGCATCTCGCCGTTTTTGCCGACCAGGGCTCCGTCGATGAGGTTCCAGACGGGAGCGAAGGTGAGGCGGGCCTTAAGGATGTGCGGCTCTGCGGTGTTGTCGATGTAGACGGGGATGTAGACCTTGATATGGAGTCCTTCCTGGCCGATGACCATGTGGGGAGGTGAAGTGGTGACGGTTCCCTCGTCGCGGGCGCGGGCCAGCCAGGAGGTGCGGTCCACCGGCTCGGGATGATTGCGATCGGTGGTGGACTTGATCATGAGTCCGGTGGCATCATAAAGAGTGATGTCAGTGAAGCTGTCGTAAGCGCGGACGAGACGGCGCATTTCCTCGAGACGATCGTCAAGCGGAGTATTCGGTCCGACCACGAGCGGATTGAAGCGGAGTGATTCCAGATCATTGGAGGCCCGCTCCATGGAAGTCGCGATCTGGCGCGCGATTTCATTGCCGACCGCGGAAATTTTTCCGCGCTCCGACTGCTCGAGTTCGCGGCTGGTAATGGTTTTCGTAACGACGAAGACGAACGCGAGCGGCAAGAGACCCGCGGCGAGTAGCACCAGCAGAAGTCTGTTGCGGATGGAGCTCATGGGGTCAAAGAGCTGCCTATCGGCGGGGGCGAACCTCAGCAGAGAAAGGGGAAAAAGGTGATGCTTCCTGAACGATCAAAACTCGGTTTCGGCGGTGGCCTCGAAGTACTGGATTTCGCGGGTCAGGGTCTCCGAGAGCTGGCCCTTCTTTTGGACGGCTTTGAGAACTTTGAGCCAGGCACGATTGGCGAGTTCCTCCCGGAGTTCGGTGATTTCGGCGAGGACACTGCAGCGCTTGCGGATTTCGTCCGGCGGATTGATGCTTTCGTCCGCGAGAAGTTCCGGGTCGAGGAGGGATTTGGCGGCCTGGTTGGGACTGGCGTAGTAGGTGTAATTTGAATTCGCGGCGGCGATTTCCGGCTCCAGCATGAAGTTGATGAAGCGGTGGGCTTCCTCGGAATGCTTGCTGTCGCGAGAAATGACAAAGTTGTCGACCCAGAGCGGCGCTCCTTCTTTGGGAATAAAGAAGGCGACGTTTTCGTTTTCGGCGGCGACCATGGCGGCATCGCCGCTGTAGCACATGGCGGCCCAGACTGTCCCCTCATCGAGGGCCTCGCGGACGGCGGCATCGTCGCCGTAGCGGACGTCGACGCGCTTGACTTGCTGGACGCACTTCTCGGCGGCCTCATTGATTTCATCCGGATTCTCGGAGTTCATGGAATAACCGAGGGTCAAGAGGGCCACTGAGAGCGCTCCGAGGCGGTCCTGGAGGGTCATGATTTTCCCCTGGTAACGTTCATCCCAAAGGAGGTTCCAGGATTGTTCGGGGTCCTCGATCCTGTCGGCGCGGTAGGCCACGAGAGTGGTGCCCCACATGTAGGGGACCGAGAAGGCGTTCTCGGGATCGAAGTAGAGGCCGAGGTAATCGGGATGGATGTTGGCGAGGTTGGGAAGCTGGTCGCGGTCGAACTTCTGGATGAGGTGAAGTTCCCAGAGGGCCTGGATGGCGCTGTCGTCGGTGACGACGACGTCGTAATAGCCCGGGCGGGAGCGGAGTTGGGCCTCCATTTCATCGAAGTCGCTGAAGGTGAGGTATTCGACGCGGATCCCGGTCTTTTCTTCGAAGAGGGCGAGGACATCGGGATCGAAGTATTCGCTCCAGGTGTAGAGGCGGAGGACATTCGCCGGGGTTTTGACGGGAGTGGGGAGGGAGACTTCCTGTCTGGAGCAGGAGGGGAGGAAGGCGGCGGCGAGCGCGAGAGCGGCGAGCGCCAGGGATGGGAACGGGCGTGCGATTTTCATAGTGGTGGGATCGCGGGATTGGTTGGATTTCCGCGGAGTCTAGTATTTACCATAGTTTTAATAAATATTCAATATATTTATAATAAATATAATCAATATAACAGGTTAAGCATGCCCGGCTTATGGCCGTTTCCGCCGCTTTACAGGGATGGTTGATCCGGGTTAGATGGCTTTCCCCGGAGGCGCGGGGCCACGCCCTGGCAAGGGAGCGGCGAGAAGCACGCGGCGGCGGCGTCTCTGCCTCCTGCGCGGCGCGGGCCGGGGAAGTGATTTCACGCCAGGCATGCCTCGATTTTTTTTCATTGGAGCCCCAATCCGCCGGGTCGTGCCCCGGTTTTCGAACACACTCTAGCTATGGAAAGGGACGCGGGAGGCGAGGCCGGGAAACGCGGGGAGGAAATGCTCGCACTGCTGCGGGTGGGCTTTCCGGTGATTTTCACCAACTTCACGCTCGCCGTGATGCAGATCACCGACGCTTGGATGATCGGTTCGCTGGGGAGCGAAGCGTTGGCGGCGGTGACCCCTCCGGGGCTCCTTCTCTTTGCGCTGGTGAGTTTCGGGTATTTCTTTCTCTCCAGTGTCACGACCTTCATCTCCCAATCCCTGGGCAAGGGGAATCCCCGTGACTGTGGGTTTTTTGCCTGGCAGGGGATCTTTCTGGCGGCGGCGCTGGGAGTAGCCCTGATATTTCTGCGTCCGGCCGGGGCACCACTCTTCGCGCTCATTCCCAATGAAAGCGAGCGGGTGCTGGGCCTGGAGATTTCCTATTTTCAGATCGGCCTCTTCTCCCTCGGGCCGGCGCTGGTTTCCATCGCCATTTCCAATTACTTCATCGGGATTCAACGCAACCGGGTGGTAATCCTGAGCAGTTTCCTGGGGATGTGCGCCAACGTGTTCTTCAATTACGGGCTCATCTTTGGAAACCTCGGATTTCCGGAGTGGGGGTTCGAGGGCGCCGCCTGGGGGACGGTATTCGCGACCCTGATCGAAGTGGCGGTCCTGTTGATGTTGTTCTTATCCGGGCGGCATGCCTCGAAGTTCGGCACGCGCCGCGCCGCCTTTTCCGCAAGAGATCAGGAGCGAATCGCGCGGATCGGGTTGCCGGCGGGATTGCAAGGGGCCATCGACGTCATTTCCTGGGGCCTGGTCTTGAGTTGGCTGGTGGCATATTTCGGGACTGCGCACCAGGCGGCGACGACGGTGCTGCTGCGGTGCATGAACCTGTGTTTTCTGCCGGCGGAAGGAGTGGCGGTCGCGGCTTTGACGATGGTGGGCAGCGCCGTGGGATCCGGGAATCACGCCCTGGCGGAGTCACGCGCAAGGCTGGCGTTCGGGATGACCGCGGGGTACATGATGGTGGTCGGGTTCGTCCTCTTCGTTTTCCGGCGGCCGGTGCTCGGTTTTTTTTCCGATGACCCGGCGGTGGTCGCGGTTGGGGCGGGGGCAATGATCTTCGTGGCACTCTTTCAGATCTTTGACGCCATGAACATTTCTTACCTGCACGCTTTGCAGGGGGTGGGGGACAACTTGTGGCCCGCGATCGTCAACGTGGTGCTCTGCGGCGTGATCCTGGTGGGAGGCGGCCTCGCGATGGTGCACTGGCTTCCCCAGCTCGAGTCGCGGGGAATCTGGGCCCTGGCAGGTTTTTACATGCTGGGGCAGGGGCTGGCCTTCCGAGGCCGGTGGAGAAGCGGCGCCTGGAAGAAGATCGATCTTTTCCGGGCGCAACATTGAGTGCGGGCGAAGTGAAGCTTGTCGAAGGCCGGCGCCTCGTCGCAGCGCAACCCCCTGTTCTGAAGGTTGCGTCCCCGCGGAAAAAACGGGCCAGGGTAGTTGGCATTGGCTTGAGGGTTTCCGTCTTGACTTCGGACTGACGGGGGGATCAGCATAGCAGGTCCTGGAATTGGCCGGAAAACACGCCCCGGCCTGGAACCAACCCCCCTTGGATGAAACGTGATCCCATCGGCACGAGGGAATATCTCCCCGTCGTGAAGCCGCACTTTGCCTTTTCCACGGCTGAGTTCATCAAGCCGATGGCGATATGGGGGGTGTTGACTTACGGCAGTCTCGCCCTGTTGATGTTTTTGGATTATCGCACGCCTGCGTTCTGGTTTTGTTTGGCGGTGCACGGTCTCAGCGTGGTCAACGGGTTGTCCTTTTTTCACACGGCGGTTCACTTGCGGCACAGGAAACCGTTGATAGAAAAGATCTACAATCTTCTCTTCGGTTACTATTTTTCTTACCCCAGTTACATTTCTTACCCGCATCTGTCGCGTCATCACAATAAGAGGTATTACGCAACGGAGGGCGACACCCGCTACTTGCCGCTGGTGTTCTATAGAAACAACCTGGTGGCCATGATCAGCATGTGTGTATCGGTGCCGATTATCGAGATCGGCGCGGTGCTTGTCCGGATGGTCTTTGCGCCCCTCTACGTCATTATGCCGCTCGCCGTTATCCGGAGGATTCTGGACGGGATCCACGCCAAGGACGGATTCACTCCTCAGATCAAACCGGACGTTTCGGCGGATCGTTCTCAGGCCGGTATTATGAAAGACGATTTGATATCGGCCTCGATTCAGTGGTCCATGCTGATCCTTGTGCTCGCGGGCGTTCTGCCGCTCAAGTTTCTCTTCATTTATTTGTTCGCCCTTTGGTATTTCCACCTGGATCTTGTGATCAAGACGGCGGTGGAGCACCGGTTTGAGGAGTACCTCGGCGAAACAGAGCGGCATATTTCGATGCTGGAGTTCAGAAATCTGGAGCTATCGGACTCACTGACGATCGAGCAGCGGGGGATCTGGAGGTTGCCAAGGATGATTTTCATCAGTGACGCCACGTGTTACCACTGTCTTCACCACTGGTTTCCGAAAATTCCTGACGTGCATTTGCATGCGGCGCACAAGGCTCTCTTACAGGTTTTGCCGGAGGAACATCCGTATCGCGCATCGATCCAGAGGGGTTTTTTCTCTGCGCTTACAGGGATGCTATTCAAGGCGCCCGGCGCCGCAACGGAAAGAGAGGCGGATCGAAGCCGCGAAGTGGAAACCGGGACCCAGCACGCATCTGCCCCGCCTGCGCTGCGCCCCTCGACGGAGCTTCACAAGGCATCCGGGCTGAAAACGGGGATCTCGAGCCCCGCACCAAGGCGATTCGGCGAGTAGCTTCTCCGTCAAAATAGCGACCGGAGAGAGCGAATTCATGCCCGCCGGACAGGGGGATTGGGAGAATGCGCCCCAGGGAGTGCCGATTGTCCGGCGCCGGTAGCTGCTATATCAGGGAGAAATTGTAGGAGACGCGGTTGAGGTGCATGACCATGCAGGAGAGGACGGCGCCGCCCTTGAGAAATTCGCTGATATTGAAGAAGCTCAATTCAAAGCCAAGATCCCCCGAAATATCCTCGAGCCGGCGGTTCTTGTCGCGTTCCATTGCGTATTTCGGCGTGCCCGCCTGGAGTTCGTGGATGTTGGAGGCGTTGAGGAGGTTGTTCCCAAGACGGACCGTATTGCAAAGTCCAGGGAGGGCCACTTGGCGGGATACATCGATGATTTCGGTGTGGTTTTCGATTTCGGCGATTTCCCCGGGCGTGAACATCTCGGTGCAGACGATGGTTTGCTCACGGGTGATGGGAAAGACGCTGCAATCGAGGTGGTAAAGGTATTCATCGGTCTCGTGGACCTTGATGATTTCCATGCCAAACTGCTCTTCCATCCAGTCATAGGCTTCTTTCTGTGAACGTTCGCCGTATCCGCCCACGTAGACATTGTCATGGAGGTGCTTGAGTTCGGCTTCGCCTTCGAACTTGTAAGGGGGGACGTGGACGTCATAGCCCATGGACTGGAAGAATTTCTCTCCGACTTCGGTCTCTCCGACGCGCGGTTTGGAAGCGAAATTGGAGAGGACCACGGTATTCTGATGTTCTGCGTGTGTCAGAACGCTGCCGAGATTGGCGGTGAAGACCAGGTCCTGAAGCCAACAATCTTTCGGGGTCGGGAGGAGATAAACCAGGGAACGCGAGGACAGGTAATTGTAGAGGGCCAGAAATTGCTTCAGGGCCACGTTCAAGTTCACCTGGCGTTCAGATTCATCGAGGTCGCGCATCCACGCATTGTTCGCGGTCTCCGTGGAATAAGAGAAAGGCGCGTTCAATAAAAAAGAAGGGCAATCCAGTTTGGTGGGATTGAGCTGTCCGGAGTCGATGGGCGCGACGGTCTGGACAGCGGCTTGATCTCTGACGGCGGTGTAGCTACTCATGGCTTATTCTGGGGGGATGGGGGAGTATGGAGTTTTCTGGGGAATGGATCAGGGGCGAGCGCCATTAGACCCGGCCCGCGGGGGAGCGGGTTGCTTCTCCGTGATGCGGATGAGGGGATCGACGCCTGCTTCCACGTGGACCCCGGTCTCCTGGGTGAGAGTGAAATCGAACTTCCCGGAGAGTGGCAGGATGAGGTCGACCTGGGAACCGAAGCGGATCTGGGAGAACCGCTGGTTCTGCATGAAGGGAAAATTCTGCTGGAGGCGGAAGGGTGTGATCGAATCGACGTCGTAATCGGCGATCTGGAGGATATAATAACTTTGCCCCAGTTCACTGGAGAAGACGCGGTTGAGCATGCGCTGGTTGTTGTGAAGAAAACCCGCGGCGTTCAGGTCGATTCTCGATTCGTGCACCAGCGCATTCTCCAGGGCGAGCATGGGATGATTGTAGGACTCGATGGGGTCCAGCTCCTTGTAAGAGAGGGTGCCGGGGAAGGGGATGCGATTGATGTGGACATCGTAAAACGTCATGAAGATGCCGATGACGATGCTTTCGTGCGCATAGGAGTCATCGCGCATGGCCTCCTTCAGGGAGTAGGGCTTGCCTTTGATATCGACGAGGCATTCATCCGGCTGGAGCGTTTTCTGGTAAACGATGATTCCGTCCGCAGGGGAGAAAAAGAAATTGGTGTCCGAGAAAACGGGGCGGAGCGGATCGCGGAAGAAGTGGCGCTCGGACAACCAGCGGAGCGGTTTGTCTTTAACCGGGTCAACGACGTTCCGCTGCCATTCCTCGAGTGACTTAGCCATGGGTGCGGTGGGTGGGGGGCGATGTCCTCAGGAAGACGGGAAAGGGGCGCGCATCAGCGCACCCGGGGTTGAAGTAACCCGGAATTCATTAGTGGGCGGGGAATGGGGGAATGATGGGGGGTGACACGCCGGCGGGCGCCCAGTGGTGGGGGAGGGAAGTCCCGGCAATTCTTGAAAAATTTCACAATCGCTAACTATACGGCAATCATGATTGTTTCGCAAATGCGAAACAAATTTTCTGTAATATTCTCAGTAATAACGACCTCGGTCATCCAGGCCAAGAACTTTTTGAAATAGAAATTGTAATAATTATGGAAACAATTAAATTAATTTAATTTACCGCGTCCAGTTGCTTTTGAGAGAGACCGATGACGGGTTTCCGTCCAATCCTGCATCCATCCAGTGCTTTTCCGCTTGGAGGCACTCGCTTCGCTCCCGCCCCGGCAGTGGCGCGCGGCCTGTTCTGCTTCGTATCGTGCGCCATGCTGCTCGCCCCGGCGACGCGGGGTGCCGTCCCGGAACCCGCCTGCCTGGTGGAAGCTTCCTTTGCGGGTGCCCCCGCCCAGTATCTCGACGCCGAGGGCCATCCGGCCGGTTTCGACGTGGAATTGTTCCGGGCCGTGTGGCGGATGGCTGCCCCGGAGCGCTCCCTATTCTGGCGGAACCCGGGCGCAGAACCCGCGGGCGGCAGAGGGGACAAGTGCCGGATCCTGCTCGGCGTCTCCCGGGATTCCGCAGACCCAGGGCAATGGGAGTTCTGCGTGCCGTACCGTTATCGGGAGTTCTGTATCTTCAAGAGGCAGAAATCGCTGACGCGTTCGTTGCTCGATTTGCGGCGGAAGAAAATCGTGGTGGTCACCGGCAGTCCCGTGATTCCTTATCTGGAAAACCTCGGATTCGGGAGGCAATTGATCGCGGAGGGGTCCGTCGAGGGGGCGATCGCCCAACTGAATCTCGGTCGCTACGAGGTGGCCGTGCTGGACCGGGGGGAGACGATTTACCGGTTGGGATCGGGTGGTCTGTCCCAACTCGCTATCCTGCCAGATCCCATTTTCCGGGCGGAAGAAGGCATGGCGGTTGCCCGCGGTGAGACCAAGCTGCGCGACGCGCTGGACGCCGGAATGCGCAGGGTTCGTGATTCGGGAGACTACGATCGGATGGTTGCCGCCTGGTTTCCCTCATTGGAGGACTCGGGCGGGACCGCTTCCAGGAAGTGGTCCTGGGCGCCCGGCGCGGTCTGGTGGGTATTGCTTCCCGCGGCCCTGGTGCTCGCCGGACTGGCGATGAATGTCGTGGGACTGCTGCGGCGAACCCTGGATCGCCTCAGCCAATTGCATGAGCAGCTGGTGGATGAAAAATCGCGGCTGGCGGCGGTGCGCGACGAGTCGGCAAAGCAGCGCTTCGTGCTCAACCGGCTGAGCACCGTCTCGCTGGTCGATCAGATCAAGGAGTCGTCGCATTCGGACGATTAGGACGGCGGAGACCCCGTGGAAGAGGGTGTCATTTACCTGTCCAGCGGGGGGGGGAGAGGACGTGTATTGAGTAGAGGAAGGCGTGGAGTCTTTCCGGTGAGAGGCCCTTGATGGGGTCCTGGGAAACCAACATTCACACCCATTGCCCGAGATTCGCCGTATAAATACCGTAATTTCACGAACAAGCCCTCACAAACTTCAACTAGTCAGGAGAGGGGGGAAGTGCTAATTTTCCCTTTAGAGAGGGGGGATCGGGGGGTCCGCCCCCGCGGATTTTGCGTCGCTCCCCGGTGCCGCCGTCGACGGTGGCGTGCCAGCCTTATTCACACCAAGCAGATCGAGAGAAGTAGGAGAAGAAGATGAAAACCTTTTCATTCACCATGCGCATGTTGGGAGTCAGCCTTGTTCTGGCCGGATTTATGGGTTTCGCTCACGCGGAGTTTCCGGGCCGCGAGGAGAAGGCGCCCGCGGACATGACGTTGGACGACGTCAAGAAGATCTCCCTCCAGGTGGACAAGTTCATTGCGGACGCGCTGCGCAAAGAGGGCAAATCCTTGATCGGGGATTCCACGGACGAGCAGTTCGTGCGCCGGGTGTATCTGAACATCGTCGGCCGGATTCCGAGTTACGACGAAGCGGTGACGTTTCTCGACAGTGATAACGCCAACAAGCGGGCGGAGCTGATTGACACGCTGTTGAATTCTCCGGGGTACCAGAGCGATATGTTCAACTTCTGGGCGGACATCCTGCGGGCAATCCATCGTCCCGGTCCCAACAGTCAGACCAACGCCATTTCCTATCTCAATTACGTCAAGCGTTCGATCGCCGAGAACAAGCCTTACGACAAGTGGGTGGCGGAAATGATCACCGCATCCGGCGGGGGCTGGGAGCGCAGCAGTGGCGGCGCGGTGGGTTACCTGGAGCGGGACAAGGGAATGCCCCTGGATAACCTGGCGAACACGATGCAGATCTTCACGGGGACGCGGATGGAGTGCGCCCAGTGCCACAATCATCCGCACAACGAGGAGATCGAGCAGAAAGACTTTTTCCAGATGGCGGCTTTCACGCATGGGCTCAAGGGGCCGAAAGAGCGCAGCTACGGCAACATGCAGGAGCGGAGGATGTACGAGAACGCGCCACAGGACGTGCGGAACTTCGTGCGCCAACTGCGCTATGACATTTTCGATTTCGGCGTGGTCGGCGGAGGCGACGGGGTGATTCCGTTGCCGGACGATTACCAGTACCGGGACGCGGATCCCAATGAGATTGTCGGCGCGCGGACCATGTTCGGCAAATCGGTGCGCAACGCCCGGGCCAAACCGATCGACGACGGCCGCGAGCGGTTCACCGAATGGCTGACGACGCCCGAGAATCCGCGATTCACCAAGGTGATCGCCAATCGTCTCTGGAAGAAGGTCATGGGTCGCGGACTTTTCGAGCCGGTGGACCAGTTGGACATGGACGTCTCCGTGTCCCACCCCTCGCTCCTGGTGTTTCTCGAGAAGCTGATGGTCGATCTGAAGTACGACATGAACGCTTACCAGAGGATTCTTTACAACACCCGCACCTTCCAGTTTCAGCCCAACCCCGAGGAGCACACGGGCAGCAATTATCATTTCGCCGGCCGCGTCCTCTCGCGGATGACCGCGGAACAGATCTGGGACTCGATGCTTGCAACCACGATGCCGGATGTCGACGAGCGTCGCGGGAGTCATTACCTGCCCTTCATTCAGCACCGCGGCCGTTATGTCATGGTGGGCAAGAAAGACATGTATGATCTTTACGAGGAAGCGATGAACCTTGAAGGAAGGGCGCTCTACGATTGGGCCGCAAAAACCCTCAAGGAATTCAATGGCGACGGCGGGGTCCGCGCCGGGGAAGCCATGAGCATGAGCATGATGGATTCCGGATCTGCCAAGGGACCGATGGCCGACGACAAGCGCTGGGCCGGTTATTCTTCGGATCTGCTGCGTGCCTCGGAGCTTCCGTCTCCCGCGCGGGCGAGTCACTTTCTGCGGAAGTTCGGCCAGTCGGCCCGGCAGGTCATCGAGGGCTCCACCAAGGAGTCGGATGTGACCCAGATTCTCTCGCTGATCAACGGTCATGTGGAGGATTACATCGTGGGGAGTTCCAACGCGGTCATTTACCAGGACATGGAGAAAGCCGCGACGCCCGAGGAGAAGATCGAGGTGGCGTTTCTCACCGTCCTGACGCGGCGTCCGACGGACGAGGAGATGCAGCTATTCAAGTCCAATGTGGACACCGTGGGTCAAGGCGCCTACGACGATCTGGTGTGGACGCTCTACAACACGAACGAGTTCATGTTTGTCCAATAAGCGATTTCGAACGACCTGTTTACGATAGAAACCAAGCCAAAAGAAAAGAGCCATGTTTAAGAAACAAGACGAATTAAGCCGGCGCACGTTCATGGCGGATACCGCCCGCAAGTGCCTGGGAGTTTCGGTCCTGCCGATGTTTGCCAGTAAGGGGATCGCAGCCACGGGCGGGGCGGCGAATTTTGCGCCGATGCGGCCGAAGGCAGCCAAGTCGGTGATTTTCCTGAACATGTCGGGCGGCATGAGTCATCTCGATACCTTCGATCCGAAAGAAAAGAAGGACGTGATGGGTCCCAACACCGCCATTGCGACGAATGCCGACGGGGTGCGGCTCAGCCAGTATCTGCCGAAGCTGGCCGGACATGCGGACAAGATCGCGGTGATCAATTCCATGACCACTCGGCAGGGCGCGCACCGGCAGGGACAGTACATTTTGCACCGCAGTTACGCGCCTCGCGGCACCATCGTCCATCCGGTGATGGGTTCCTGGGTAATGCGTCTCTCCGGCAAGAGGAATTCCACCATCCCCGGGTTCGTGATGGTGGGCACTCGCGACGGCACGAGCACGAGCGGATACCTGGGTCCGAAGTTCGCAGCGGTGCCGATCGGAGATCCGCACTCGGGCATCGAGGACAGTCACCTGCCTTCCGGGGTTTCGGAGGACGATTTCGATCGCCGCCTGAAACTGGCCGAGGCCATGAACACGCGGTTCAAGAAACAATTCGATCACAAGAAAGTGCAAGGGTACGAAAACCTTTACCGCGATGCCATCCAGCTCATGAAAGCGGAGGATTTGAAGGCCTTCGACATCAATGAGGAACCCTCCGACGTGGCGGCGGAATACGGTGAATCGCGTTTCGGCCAGGGCTGCCTGCTGGCGCGCCGGTTGATCGAGCATGACGTGCGTTACGTCGAGGTCACTTACGGGAGCTGGGACACGCACTACGACAACTTCACCAACGTGGAAGAAAAGTGCGTGGTCTTGGACGAGGCCTTGAGCGCCTTGCTGGCGGATCTCGACCGCCGCGGCCTCTTAGAGTCCACCGTGGTGGCCCTGGGGACCGAGTTCGGCCGCACGCCGAAGATCGTGGAGCATCACCAGATGGGCCGCGATCACTATCCCAAGGCGTTCTCCCATATCATCGCGGGGGGCGGCATCAAGGGCGGCCAGACTTACGGCGAGACCGACTCCAAGGGCATGGAAGTGGAGAACAACCCCGTTACGCCGCAGATGTTCAATGCGACGATCGCTTACGCGCTTGGACTTCCGCTGGAGCAGGAAATTTACTCTCCGAGCGGCCGGCCCTTCACGATTTCGGACAAGGCCAAGCCAGTGACCGCTCTCTTTTAAAGACTTACGGTTTCGGGAACCCGGCACAGATACCAGATTTCCCTCCGGAGGAGAGCCGGAAAGGGGGAGCAAAACCGAATTGCACGCGCTGGCCGACGTGTTACCATGAAGCTTGTGCGCCGGTTGACTCCATCTCTTTTTCTCCTCTGCTTGGCGGCGCTCTGGATGGCGGCACCGCACGCCCGGGGAGCCATCGACTTCAAGAGCCGGATTCTGCCGGTCTTTGAAAAGAAGTGTTTCGATTGTCACGGGGCGCCCCGCGAGGAGGGGGGGGAAGTGAAGTCTCCGCGCGCGGGGCTGCGGCTGGATTCCGCCAAGGGCATCCTGCGCGGCGGAGAGGGCGGTGCCGTCATCTCGCCGGGAAGTCCGGACGACAGCGTCTTGTTCCAGATGGTTTCGCAGCGCTCCAGCCACGATGATTTCATGCCCAAGGAGGGAGACGGATTGGGGCCGCTGGAGAAGCTGTATCTGAAAAAGTGGATCGCCGAGGGCGCCGTCTTCGATGGATGGATTGGCAACGAGGAAGGTCTCGGGGATGCGTCGGCCGCGCCGTCGGGATCCAAAGCAAAGGACGCGGGCGCACCGGGAGAAGGCGCACAAGTGGCGATGGTTCCCAAGAAAACGCCGGAGACCACACCGGTTCCAGCGATGAAAGATCCGCCCCGGGCGATGAAGGGCACCCCCGCGACGGTCAATTTTCAGCGTGAGGTGCTTCCATTCTTGAAGCGGAGTTGTGTCGACTGCCACCGCGCTCCGTATGAAGAAGGCGGACGGGTAAAGAAGCCCAAGGCGGGCCTGCGGTTTGACGCGGCGCGCGCGATCATCCAGGGCAGCGGCGAGGGCCCGGTCCTGGTTCCCGGCGATCCCGACGAAAGTGAAATGTTAGCCAGGGTGAGCTTGCCGGAAGATGACGACGACTTCATGCCGCCCGACGGCGACGCAACTCCCTTAAGTGCGGCGGAAAAAGAAGTGCTGAAGCGGTGGATCGCCGAGGGCGCGGACTTTGGCGGATGGGTTGGAAACGAAGAAGGACTCATCGAGCGCCTTCCCGAAGCCCCGACAAGTTCCGAACCTTCTGCGGCCGAGCTCCTCGCGAAACAGGTCAAGGGCGCTTCCGCGCAGGATCTGGCCGCGGTGACGGCGACGGGGGCATCCATCACGCAGGTGGCGGTGGGGAATCCCTTGCTGCGGGTGGAATACATCACCGGCGAGTCGGCGGTCACGGATGCGGACGTGGCCAAGATCGGAGCGATTGCAGGCAATGTGACGGAGCTTGATTTGAGCGAGACCGGCGTCAGCGACGAGGGCCTGGCGATGTTGAGCGGGTTCGACAAGCTGACTTACCTGGACCTGCATAACACCGCGATCACGGACGTGACCATCGATCATATCCAGAAACTGGGTTACCTGGAATACCTGAATCTCTACGGGACCAGTGTGAGCGACGCATCCCTGCCCAAGATCGCGAAGCTTCGCAAGCTGAAGGCCGTCTATCTCTGGAAGACCTCCGTCACGGAAGAGGGCGCGGGCAAGCTGCGGCAGGCCCTGCGTGACGCCAAGATCAGTTTTTAACGCAGTGAACCATTGAAAGGTGATAGGCCAATGGAGGGTCATGCTTTGTCATGACCGCGGCGACGACGAAGCGTCGCCCTCCGACGCGGACCCCGGATCTTCAGTTTCATTTATTACACTGCACCAGGCCGGTCGATTGCGACCGGTCTCGGCATTCACCCCTTGAAACTTTTCGAGAAGCGCGCGCTTGTCCCGCCCTTAAGTGAAACCCCTGCGACGAGAAAACGGCGGAGTGCCGGTGAGCGGGCCGGGCATTTTGCTGCTGGCGACGCTTCTCCTGGTGGCGGGCTGCGGCCCCGGCGGCAGCGAGGGCGGGCAGGCGGGTGGAGCGGAAGAGACGGCGACTCCCGCCGCCGAGATCGAAAAACCGTCCACGCGGTGGCTGCTGTTTCGGGGAGATCAGGAGGGGCGCGGTATCTCCGAAGAAACCCTGGAACCGCCGTTGGAATTGCGTTGGTCTTTTTCGACGGACGATGCGGTCCTGGCGACGGCGGTGATCGATTCGGGAAGGGCTTACGTGGGATCGGACAGCGGGATTTTTTACTGCCTGGATCTGGATTCGGGGGAGTCTCTCTGGACGCATGAGACGGAGTACGGGATTGAAGGAACTGCGTGTCTTTTGCCGGAGATCGTGGTTTACGGAGCCAAGGACGGTTTTGTTTACGCCCTTGACCGGGAGACTGGAGATCTCGCCTGGAAGTACGAGACCGAGGACCAGATCCTGGGGGGAGTGAACGCGTGGGAACTTCCGGGCGGGGGAGGCGCGCGGCTGGTGGTGGGAAGTTACGATTACAATCTGCATTGTATCAATGCCGCGGATGGCAGCGCGGCCTGGACTTTTCCGACGGAAAACTATGTGAACGGCACGCCCACGATCAGCGAGGGCAGGGCGATTATCGGGGGGTGCGACGGATTCTTGCGGATGATTTCAGTGGAGACCGGGCAAGAGCTGTCGACGGTGCAGATCGACGCGTATATTTCAAACTCGGTGGCGGTGCGGGATGACATCGCTTACGTGGCGCATTACGGGAACAAGGTGGAGGCCTTTGACCTGGCGACCAGCGAGAAGGTCTGGGAGTTTTCGGGCCGGGCTTTTGAGTATTATGCTTCACCCGCGGTCACCGCGGATCGCGTCTTCGCGGCGGGCCGGGACAAGCGGCTGCACTGTCTCGACCGCATGACCGGGGAGCAACTCTGGGAATTCACGGCCCGGGGCCGGATCGACAGTTCACCGGTGGTCTGTCCCGGCGTGGTGTATTTCGGCAGCGACGACGGCAGGGTCTATGGAGTCGATTCCGAGAGCGGAGAGGAAGTGTGGTCCTATGAAATCGGCGCGGAGATCGCCTCGTCGCCGGCGGTCGCAGACGGGGTTTTAGTCATTTGCGGTAAAGACGGGGTGGTGTATTGTTTTGAGGGCGACGCCGGAGCCCCCGTCGCATCGCGCTGAGGAGGAATCTTTACCTCGGAAATTCCTCCGGCAAGGACTAACAAACCACCCAATGAATTTGCATGGACACGAGTGAAATAGGACAGCCCACGGAACCGGCGCCCGATCTCAAGCATCCGCTGGAGAAACCGGATGGGGCCACCGAAGTGGGCAGTTATTTTGTGGCCAACTACCCGCCGTTTTCATTCTGGGACACCGGGCACGTCTCCGACGTGATGGACCGCCTGGAAGGGCCGGCGCCGGACGATGTGAACCTGGGGTTGTATTTTCACATCCCGTTCTGCCGCAAGCGCTGCCACTTTTGTTATTTCCGCGTTTACACCGACAAGAACGCCGCGGAGATCAACGCTTACTTAAACGCCGGCATTCAGGAGCTGGAGATGTATGCCAAGATGCCGTATATCGCGGGGCGGCAGCCGCAGTTCGTGTATTTCGGCGGAGGCACGCCTTCCTATCTCTCGGTGAATCAGCTGCAGGATCTGACTTCGCGGATGAAGGATACGCTTCCGTGGGATGGGGTGGAAGAGGTGGCCTTCGAATGCGAGCCCGGGACCTTGACGGAAAAAAAGCTGGAGAAGATCAAGGAAATCGGAGTGACGCGACTAAGCCTTGGGATCGAGAATTTTGACGATCACATCCTGGAATTGAACGGGCGGGCGCATCGATCCAAGGAAGCCTACCGGGCGCTGGCCTACGCACAGGAGATCGGGTTCCCCCAGATCAATATCGATTTGATCGCCGGCATGATGGACGAGACTGAGGACAACTGGAAACGGTGCGTGGAGAAGGCGATCGAGTATGGTCCCGAGTGTGTGACCATTTACCAGATGGAGGTGCCTTATAACACGACGATCTACAAAGAGATGAAAGCAAGCGGGAAGCTGACCGCTCCGGTTGCGGACTGGGCGACGAAGCGGCGGTGGGTCAGCTACGCGTTCGACGAATTCGTGAAGGCCGGTTACTCGATCTCCAGCGCCTACACGGTGGTCAAGAACCCGGACCAGGTGAAGTTCTTGTATCGGGACAGCCTCTGGGCCGGGGCGGACCTGCTGGCGTTAGGGGTGGCTTCCTTCGGTCACATGGGGGGCGTCCATTATCAGAACCAGGCGGACGTGGGGCCTTACATGATGGACCTGGAGGCCGGCAAATTGCCGATATACCGCGCCTATCCCACCAACGAAGAAGAGCGGTTGGTCCGGGAATTCATTTTGCAGCTCAAGCTCGGCGCGGTGAAAATTTCCTATTACAAGGAGAAGTATGGAGTGGATGTGACCGAACGATTTGAAAAGCCTTTGAAGTACGTGGAAAGCGAGGGCTTTCTCACCATCGAGGGCGACGAAATCCGCCTCGATCGCGAGGGCCTGCTCCAGGTCGATCGCCTGCTGCACGAGTTTTTCATGCCTCATCATCGAGATGCCCGCTACACCTGAATCATCGTCCCGCGGGCGCGAACTGAATCGGGAGGAACTTTATTTCCTTATGCCGATGCAGTTTTTTTACGCGCGTGAGAACCTGCCGCTGCCGGATTTGGAATTCATCGACGGCGGCGAGATGCCCGAACCGGAGCGCAAGCTCCTGGTGCACGACTTCGACATGACGCCGACGCTGGAGGATTTCCACGGGTCGAAGCTGGGCCTACGGGTTTTTCAGAAGGACAGGAGCGACGACTATCTCCTGCGCTTAGTGGTCCTGGAGACGACGGAGGACCAGCGACCGGTGGAATTTGGAGCCATCGGGATCCGGCTGGAGGCGTTTACGGATCAGGTTCGGGAATTGATTGTCCAGGGAAAGGAACCGCTGGGCGGCATCCTCCAGAGGGAAAAGCTGGGGCACAAGGGCAAGCCGAGGGCGTTTCTCCGGGTGTGGGCCGACAAGCTTGTGAGCGAGGCCCTCGGTGTGCCGCTGGGCACCGAACTCTACGGCCGCTGTAACCAGTTAATGGACGCCGACGGGATCGTTTTCGCGGATATCGTGGAAATTCTCCCAAAATCCGCGTAACCATTTCTGCGCCTGCGGCGTATTCTTAGGGTAAATTGAGCTGGCAACCATGATTTCCTCCAATGTCCACGACGTCCTCGTCATCGGGGCCGGTCCGGCGGGTTCCTCGGCGGCTGCTTTGCTTGCGGAAAAGGGCCGGGACGTGCTCTTGATCGAGAAAGAGCGTTTTCCGCGCTATCACATCGGGGAATCGCTGATGCCCTTCTGTTATTTCACCTTGGAGCGGCTCGGCCTGATTGATGCGGTCAACGAAATCGGATTTACGAAGAAACTCAGTGTCCAGTTCGTGACCATGGACGGGAAGAAATCGCGGCCGTTTTATTTCTTCCAGCATTACGATCATCCGTCGTCGACGACCTGGCAGGTGACGCGGAGTGAGTTCGACCACATGCTTTTCAAGCGGGCCCAGGAGCTGGGAGCCAAGACCCTGGAGGGGACTAAGGTTAAAGATGTCACACGCGACGCCAAGGGGGCTGTCACCGGCGTGCTCGCCGAGCAGGAGGACGGCAGCATCGGGGAATATCGCGCACCCATCACGATCGATGCGACGGGCCGGGACGCGTTTGTTTCGAGCAAGCAGCGCTGGAGGCAGCGGGATCCCGAGCTCAACAAGATCGCGATCTGGACCTATTACAAGGGGGCCATGCGGGACGAGGGGCTGGACGAAGGCTCGACCACGGTGGCCTATCTTCCCGACAAGGGATGGTTCTGGTATATCCCGCTGCAGGACGGCGTCGTCAGCGTCGGGATCGTGGCGGAACGCGATTATCTTTATAAGGACACGCGCGAGTTGGAGGCTATCTTTGCGCGGGAGATTGAGAACAACGCGTGGATCAAAGAGCACCTGGCGCCTGGAGAGCAGTTCGGCGAATACTGGGTTACGGGAGAGTTCAGTTATCGTTCGCGGTTTTGTGCGGCGGACGGCGTGGTGTTGGTGGGAGATGCATTCGCTTTTCTCGATCCGGTGTTTTCGTCCGGAGTATTCCTGGCGCTGAAGAGCGGGACCATGGCGGCGG
>JAHEJT010000092.1 GCA_024638765.1 Verrucomicrobiales bacterium | reverse complement strand
GAGGTAGAGGGCAGACGCGGCCCCCTACCCGCGTTTGGGGCGCGCGTTTGGGGTAGTTGGCGGCGGCGGGCACGCGGGAGCGTGCCCCTCCAGGGTCCGCGATGGTTAGAGGGAGGGCTCGAGGGGGCGTGACGTGTCGGTCTCGGGGGCTTCTTTTCCCGGATCGGGGGCCTGGGGATGGAGGTCGAGTTTTTCCAGGAGTTGGATGTCGGCGTGGGACCGGGGGTTGGGGGCGGTCAGGAGTTTGTCGCCGTAAAAGATGGAGTTCGCGCCTGCGAAAAAGCAGAGTGCCTGGGCCTCATCACTCATACGGGTTCGTCCGGCGGAGAGGCGGACTTTTGCTTTGGGGATTGCGATCCGAGTGACAGCGATGAGGCGCACGAGATCGAAAGTATCGACGGGCTCCGTGTTTTCGAGGGGGGTGCCGGGCATGGGGATCAGGGAATTGATGGGCACGGATTCGGGTTGGGGATTGAATTGAGACAGAATCTCCAGCATGCGGAGGCGGTCGTCGACATCTTCTCCCATGCCGAGGATGCCGCCGCAGCAGACGGACATGCCGGCGTCCTGGACGTTGCGAATGGTCGCGAGCCGGTCTTCGAAAGTGTGGGTCGAAACGATATTGGGGTAATGTTCCGGTGAGGTGTCGATGTTGTGGTTGTAAGCGGTGACACCGGCCTCGCGAAGTTTGTTTGCCTCTGAGGGCCCGAGTTCGCCGAGCGTGACGCAGACTTCCATGCCAAGGGACGCGACGGAGCGCACGATTTCGAGCACGTGGTTAAAGTTCTCCGTGCCCTCGCGCACGCCTTTCCAGGCGGCGCCCATGCAGAAGCGCGTGGATCCGTTGGCGCGGGCGGCTTCGGCGCGTTCCAGGACCTGGCCCTTGTCCATGAGGACCTCTTTCTCAAGCCCGGTGTCGTAATGGGCGCTCTGGGAGCAGTAAGCGCAATCCTCCGAGCATCCGCCCGTCTTAATGGAGAGCAGGGTGCAGAGCTGGACTTCGTTTTCCGGCCACTGTTCCTCGTGGACGGCACGGGCCTCTTTGAGAAGATCGAAGAAGGGGAGGCGGTAGTGGGCTCTTAGATCGGAGTATCGCACGGCTGCTCGAGTTTCAAGTTTCAGGTTTCAAGTTTCAAGGCTTCATTTGACCGCGGGAGCAGCGCCTTCAGGTACTTGCTTAACACTTGAAACTGAAAACTTGAAACTTCGTATTAATCATCCCAATAGCCGCCGGGGGTGGAGATGTAGGGGAGGGTGTTCTTCCAGGAATCCGAGTAATCGGTTTTTCCAAAGGCCCCGATCATTCGGGTTTTGGTGTAATAGTGCCATCTTTCACTCATGCTCTCGGCGGTATGGCAGCCCCAGGATTTGACGTAAGGGCGCCTGGTGAAAATATCTTTGCGGACATTGGTGAATTCATCCTGGTGGAGCCAGGCCTTGGAGGCGCCGAGGATGAAATTGCTGTAATCGAAGACCCAGCAGTACTTATTGGAGTGGCCGAAGTATTCGAGCCCCGATATTTTCGTGGTCGCGCGGCTCCGGCCGCCATTGAGATAGTTGATGACATCAGGGCCGCTGTCGAACCAGACGAGGTTGGTGTGGTATTTCTCATTCACACTTTCGATGAACGAGAGCAAGGGGCGTCCTTCTTCAGTGGCGCGCCTCGCATAGCCGGGGCGGTAAACCAGCCAGGTGATGAGCGCGTCCTCGCCGAGCTGGTTGCGGAGCTGATCGAAGCGGATGCGGGCGGTCCGGATGAAATTGCCCCACCACTTGTCGTGCCGGTCGCGAGACTCGCGATAGCTTTCCCACTGAAGGAGGGCAGGACCGCCGCTGATCACGATGTATTCATCCCGGCCCTGGGCGTGGATGGGCATGAGGGCCGCGAGGAAAATCCCTGCGCACAATAACAGGCGGGCGAATTGGCGTGCCTCGCGGGCCGGGGAGCTTGAAGTTTTCAGTTTCAAGTTTGAAGTGGAGGAGGGTGGAAGCAGTCGGAACCTATTCTGCCTAAAAACTGAAAACTGAAAACTTGAAACTTCCCTCGATAGCCAAAGCTATCGGGGGATTGTCTCCCCGCGCACCAGATCGTGATAGGTTTGCCGCTCCCGGATGACGCGCGATTTGCCGCCGTCGACGAGGATTTCGGGGGGGAGAGGGCGGGAATTGTAATTCGAAGCCATCACGAAGCCGTAAGCGCCGGCGCTGAGCACGGCGAGGTAATCGCCCTGTTCCATCGGGGGCAGGACGCGGTCCTGGGCAAGAAAATCGCCGCTCTCGCAAACCGGCCCGACGATATCCACGGGGACGCTTGATCCGGATCCATCGCCTTGGCTGTCAGGAGCGGGTGTGACGGGCACGATATCGTGGTGGCCCTCGTAGAGGGCGGGCCGGATGAGATCGTTCATGCCGGCGTCCACGATTTCAAACGTCTTGGCGGCTCCTTTCTTCTCGTAAAGGACCTTGGTGACGAGGGCCCCGGCGTTGCCGACGATCATGCGTCCGGGCTCCAGCAGAATGCGCAGGCCGAGCGGTTTGAGGAGGGGCACCAGGGTTTGGGCGTATTTTTCGATGGTAAGCGGCGTATTTTCACCGGAATCGCGTTGCTTCCACCAGCCGGCCTCCCCGCTGGCGAGGGAATCTTGGTAGACGATGCCGATGCCGCCGCCGATGCTGAAGAACTCGATGCCGTAAGCGGATTTCAGTTCCTCGGCGAGGGGCGCCACTTTCTTGACGGCCTCGACGAACGGTTCCACCGAAGTGAGCTGCGATCCGATGTGCATCTGGATCCCACGCAGTGTGATGTGCTCGAGTTTTGCGGCGCGGGCGTAAGCATCGCGGACGACCTCGAAATCGATCCCGAACTTGTTTTCGCTTTTGCCGGTGGAAATGTACTTGTGCGTCTTGGCGTCGACATTCGGATTGACGCGCAGCGCGACGGGAGCCTTTTTCCCGAGCGCGCCCGCGACGGAGTCGATGTAAGCGACTTCGGCTTCGGACTCGGCGTTAAAACAATAAATGCCTTCGTTGAGGGCGAGCTTGATTTCTTCGTAAGACTTGCCGACGCCGGCAAAGGTGCAATCGGAGGCTGGTCCTTCCTTTTCGCGTTCGGCGCGCGCCCGCAAGACGCGATAAAGTTCACCGCCGGAGACGATATCGAAGCCGGCGCCTTCGTGATCCAGGAGATTGAGGATGGCGAGGTTGGAATTGGCTTTGACGGCGAAACAGATGAGGTGGTCCACCAGCGCGTCGCTGGACCCGGATTTGCCGCCCTCCGGGCGGCCGCCGAGCGCGGCGTCGAGCCGGCGGTAATGATCGAGAATGGTGGCCTTGGAGTAGACGTAGAGAGGCGTGCCGTGCTCCTCGGCGAGGGCCTGGAGGTCGACGTCTTCGCAATGGAGGGTGTTGCGACCGTCGACTTGTTTGTAGTGGAAGCTGTGCATTGAAAAATGACTAGAAGCTATCCCAAGAAACGCATTCCCCTCACCCTAACCCTCTCCCCAAGGGAGAGGGGATTGAAAAACCAAGCCTTTGGAAAGGATGAACGCATACGAATCATCGAAAGAATTTATTTTGGGATAGCTTCTAAGGACTAAGGACTAATGCCGAAATAATGCATGGGACGCCGGAATTAAAACCACGAATGGACACACTGCCAAGCGCGGAGCGCTTCCCACTGGCCGAAGGCATCCCGCAGAGCCCGCCTTAGGTGGGATAAATTAACACGAATTTTTCTTATGGAAGCAGATTTACGGAATTGTAACGTGCCTCAGGGGCGCAGAATTTTACTTCGCCTGGTGGAGGACTTTGAAGGCGGTGGCGGCTTCTGCTGTGGAGCCGGTGAAGCCGGCCTGGGTTTGCAGGGAGAGTGTTTTCAGGCCGAGTGATTCTCCCCAGTCGATGAGGTCGGTGAAGTTGACATCGCAGGTGAGATCCTGGCGGCCGAAGTTCCGGTAAATCGCGGCGCCCTCGAGGCGCTGGTGTTTAAAGTAGGCGCGCAAGGTGCCGTGGGGACGGCGCTGGTAGAGATTTTCGACGGTGTCGCCGTAATCGATGGTGAGGAGGCGGCTGCCGGGGCGCAGCGAAGGAAGCCAGGATTCGAGCCAGGCGCGGTAAGAGAGGTGGAGTTCGATGCGGGCGCCGGGGGGGATGGGAGATGGAAGATGGAAGATGGAAGATGGGATTTCAGAGACGAAGGGCCGGAATAGTTCTTTGAGGCCCCGGTCGGCGTCGAAGGAGACGTGCAATTCTTCCCAGAGGTTGTTTTCGGCGTCCCGGCGGAGGACGGTGGCGGGGAAGGCATCGACGAATTCGTTGGAGAAAATGAGGGCCTCATTGTTGCAGGCCTGGAGGGCGGAGCGGACGTCGCGATGCCAGGTGATTTGCTTGCGGAATTTCGCGAGGGTGCGGCTCTGGATTTCCTGGAGCCGGGGAGAGATTTCCACCAAGTGGAGTCGGAGTTTCCCGCGGAGGCGCCAGGGGAGGGCGTTGATAATGCCCAGGGATAGAGCGCCGTCACCGGGTCCGAGTTCGATGAGGTGCACGGGAGATCGGAACTTTTTGCAAGTTCCGCTACACTCCAAGACCCACCGGGTGAGCGCGGAGGCTAATTCCGGGAGAAGCGTGGTGGAGGTGGAGAAATCGCCGTGGCGCCCGACGCCGTCGATGCGGGCTGTGTAATAACCGAACTCGGGATGATAAAGCGCTTCCTGCATGAAGCGCTCGAAGGGAATGGCGTGATCGTGCTCGGCGGAGAGGGTGGAGAGGAAGCTTGCGATGGGAGAAGGGGAACCGCCGGGGGTGGAGTCGGGAGGGTGCAAGGGCGTAAGAATGACGAATGACGAATTTCCAATGACGAAAGAATGACGAAGCTCCAATGACGAAAGGCCGGAATCCTGGTTTCAGTTCGTGGATTAACGTTGGTTCGGGCGATCACGATTCGACATTCGGATTTCGACATTCATTGGGTATTCGTCATTAGAAATTAGGCATTTTGAACTCACCCCCTTCTCGCTGCGGTTTCGCAGGCCTTGATGTCGAGTTTGCCACTGGCGAGCACGGGGATGGGGTCGATCTTCACGATCTTCTTGGGGATCCAGAGGTTGGTCATTCCGGATTCGAGGAGTTTATAACGCAATTGTGTGACGTCGAGGTCGTCGGTGGCGGAGAGCAGGACCAGGGTCTCGCCCTTGGATTCGTCGGGGATGCCGACCACGGCGATCTTGCGTTCTTGTTCCGTATCCAATCCGAGTTCTTTGGAGATGGCAGCTTCGATGGTTTCGTGGGGAACCATTTCTCCGGCGATTTTGGAGAAGCGGGAGAGGCGACCCTCGATGTAGAGAAAGCCGTCGGCATCCATGCGGCCGATATCACCGGTCTTGAACCAGCCATCCTCTGCGATGACTTCCCTGGTGAGCTCGGGTTTATCCAGGTATCCCTTGAAGATATTGGCTCCGCGCAGCCAGATCATGCCCGACTTGCGGAGGGGAAGGTGTTCTCCTGAATCGGGATCGGAGATGCGCACGGTGACGCCCGGGAGCATCTGGCCGACCGATCCGGGGCGTGCATTGGGCAGGATGGGGAGTCCGGGGTCGGCGGGGTCGGGATCCGGGTCGGGGAGGTTGACGTTGGTGACGGGCGAGGTCTCGGTGAGGCCGTATCCTTCGAGCACGGGTTTCCCGAATTTTTTTTCGAATTCCTCCGCGACTTTGCGCGGCAGTTTTTCGGCGCCCGTGACTACGAGCTTGGCGGAGGCAAGTTGTTTTGGCTCTGCTTTGCGGAGGTAACCGCGGAGGAAGGTGGGCGTGGCGAGAAGGAGGCTGACTTTGTAATGCTTGACGAGTTGCGCCAGCTTGCCCGCTTCGAGGGGGCTGGGGTAGGTGATCATGGTGACGCCTTCAATGATGGGATACCAGAGGGTGACGGTAGAGCCGAAGCTGTGGAAGAGGGGCAGGCAAGCGAGCAGCCTGTCTTCGACGCCAAGATTGAGGCGGGCTCCGAACTGGTTGACGTTGGCGAGGAGGTTGCGGTGGGAGAGAGGGACACCCTTGGGCTCGCCCGAGCTGCCGCTGGTAAAGAGGAGCACGGCTTCCTTGTCACCGCCGCGGGCGGGGATTCCGAGGAGGGAGGCGAGCGCTCCGGACGAGAGAATTTTGCTGAGTGCAAACCAGTAGAGGATCCGCAGTTTCATCCGGGGGATGAGCCGTTCCAGAAAGGTGATCTGCTTGTTAGGAGGCCAGGGGAAGCGTTGCACCTTGCGGGCGAAGGCATCGACGGAAATGAAGTGATCGAGATCCGCCTGGCGGATGCAGGACTCGACGGCTTCCTTGGCGCCGGTAAAATTGAGATTCACCGGGATTTTGCCGGCGAAAAGGACTGCGAGATTCGCGACGATGCCGGCGCGGCCCGGCGGGAGGATGATGCCGACACGATCTTTGCGGGTGGCCTGCCTGATGACCTTGCTGACGGCGATAGCGACGGCAAGAAGTTTGTCGAAACGCATCTGGCCCTCGTCGAGGCCATCGATAACGCGGCTGGATAGGGCGTTGTGTTTGAGGCCTTCGAGCAGCGCACGGCTGAGATGCATCTCCAGGACGGGCCGCTGGTTGAAAGCGGCTTCTCCGGCAAGGAGGAGGTTTTCGCGGTAATTATCGAGGGAGACGGCTGCGCCTTCCAGCAAGGCGCCAAAGGAGAACCAGATCAGATCCGTGTCCGCGAGGCGCTCGATGGAGAGGCGTGTTTCCCTCAGGTAATCGATGAAAAGAGGGACTGTGGGCACGCCGGCCGAGAGGATGAACTCGAGGGTTTCAGCCGGCACCGAAGTGAGACTCCCCTGCCGTGTCAGGCTGAGGCCGGGGACATAAACCACCAGATCCTCGGTGTCGAGGTGGGATTCCAGCGCGCCCTGGAGGGCTTTTGCGGATTCGGCGCTGCGCGTAAAAACGAGGGCGGTGACGTCTTCGCGTTCCAGGTGCGCGGCGAGATGGGGATCGGTGGCCGCGTTTTCTTCGACAAGATAGACGAGGCTGCGATTCCCGAGGATTTTCTCCAGGAGGAGGAGGTCGTGAAAGGAAAAGCGGTTGGGGATGATGAGGGCGCCGCGCTGTTCGGGAATGGCTTCACGATTGAGGATGTGTGTTGCGGGTGAAGCCATTGACGAAGTTGGAAGTGAAAATGGAGAGGATAAAAGTGAGTGTGAAGTGAAAAGTGGGCGGGCCGGCGCGTTTGTCCTTCACTTAGCAGAAGCGATCGGGTAAGGGTAGCCCAGAATTGCGCCCGGGCGGTTTTGGTTGGGCGATGCTGAGAGAAAAACTCCCGATTTCGATGAGCGAGGAAACCCGAGCACCAAAGGAGGAGACACAGGGGGAAAAGGCCCGGCTTTACTGGAAAAAGAACCTCCGCTGCCTCCTGATATTGCTCGGCATCTGGTTCCTGGTGTCTTTCGGCTTCGGGATCCTGTTAGTGGACGTCCTGGACCGGGTCCGGATCCCCGGGACGGGGTTTAAGCTGGGGTTCTGGTTTGCGCAGCAGGGCAGCATTTACGTGTTCTTGATCCTGATCGCCGTTTACGTCCGTTACATGAACAAGCTCGACCAGTCGATGGGGGTGGAGGAGTAGCGATTTCAGATCGTATCTTTTGATTTCAGATTCGGGATCCCCAAGGGAAGTGATGGAGTGATGCAAATTGTCCTGGCGATGTCATCTTTGAAGCTCTGGACGCTGGGGATCGTGCTTCTCTCGTTTACGGTTTACGTGGGAATCGCGATCTGGTCGCGAGCGGTTTCCACGAGCGATTTTTACGTGGCGGGCAAGGGGGTGAGTCCGCTGGCCAACGGGATGGCGACGGCGGCGGACTGGATGTCGGCGGCTTCGTTCATATCTATGGCCGGGTTGATTTCGTTCCTGGGGTACGACGGGTCGGTATACCTGATGGGGTGGACGGGAGGCTACGTGTTGCTGGCGCTGTTGCTGGCTCCTTATCTTCGCAAGTTTGGAAAGTTCACGGTGCCGGATTTCGTGGGGGATCGCTATTACTCATCGGTGGCACGCGTGGTGGCGGTGTTGTGCGCGCTCTTTGTGTCGTTTACTTACGTGTGCGGTCAGATGCGCGGCGTGGGGATTGTTTTTTCCAAGTTCCTGGAGGTGAACATCAACACCGGGGTGATTATCGGAATGGCGATCGTGTTCGTTTACGCGGTCCTGGGCGGGATGAAGGGGATCACCTACACGCAGGTGGCGCAGTATTGCGTCCTGATTTTCGCTTACCTGGTGCCGGCGATTTTCATTTCCATCATGTTGACCCAGAACCCCATTCCCCAGTTGGGTTTCGGGGGCACTTACACGGGCGAAGGAGGCGGGTTCCTCCTGGACAAGCTCGACGGGCTGCACCGGGAACTGGGCTTCGCGGCTTACACGGACGGCTCCAAGCCGATGATCGACGTGTTCTTTATTACGATGGCGCTGATGGTGGGGACGGCGGGATTGCCGCACGTAATCGTGCGGTTTTACACCGTGAAGCGAGTGCGCGACGCCCGGAAATCCGCTTTCTGGGCGTTGCTGTTCATCGCGATCCTTTACACGGCGGCTCCGGCAGTGGCGGTGTTTGCGCGGACGAACTTGATCGAGACGGTGCGCGGCGCGGAGTATGCGAAGATCCCGGAGTGGTTCAAGACGTGGGAGAACAGCGGCTTGATTGCCTGGACTGATAAGAACGGAGACGGGAATATCGAATACGTGGCCGGTCCCGCGTTTGAAGGCAAACCGAGTTACGCGCGCGACGACGCCGGAGAGATGGTGCGGGGCGCCAGTGGGGAGGCCAAGGTGACAAATACCCTCACTGACGGAGCGAACGAACTTTACGTGGATCGCGACATCATGGTGCTTGCGAACCCGGAGATCGCCCAGCTTCCGGACTGGGTGATCGGATTGGTGGCGGCGGGAGGACTGGCCGCCGCGCTGTCGACTGCGGCCGGACTGTTGCTGGTGATTTCGACGGCGTTCGCGCACGATTTCGTGAAGAAGACGGTCAACCCGAATATCAGCGAGAAAAGCGAGTTGAGGCTGGCGCGTGTGGCGGCGGGTGTCGCCGTGGTGGTGGCGGGATTGTTCGGCATTTTTCCGCCCGGGTTTGTGGCGCAAGTGGTGGCCTTTGCGTTCGGGCTGGCGGCGTCTTCGTTTTTTCCGGTGATCATCCTGGGAATTTTTTCCAAGCGGATGAACAAGGAGGGTGCCATTGCCGGAATGGTGGTCGGGATCGTCTTTACGGCCGGTTATATCATTTACTTTAAATTCATTAATCCTGCGGCGAACACGTCCGAGCATTGGTGGTTCGGCATTTCGCCGGAGGGGATCGGGACCCTGGGGATGTTGTTCAACTTTGCAGTGGCCCTGGGAGTGTCGCGCGTCACTCCGCCGCCGCCCGCGGAAGTCGTGGAGTTGGTGGAACACATCCGTCTGCCTGCGGTGAGGGAGTAGTGGGTAGTTATTGGTTATTGGTTATTGGTTATTGGTTAATCGGCCAGGCTTCGGAGCCCGTCCCGAAGGCGGATCGAGTAAAGCCTGCGAAGCTGTGGATGACCGCATCTGCGGACCCGATTAACTAATAACGATTAACGAGGCCCGCAGGGTCTCACTCGGCGCTTTGTCGCCGCGGCTTCTCCAGTTCCTCGCGCAGGTGTTTGAAGTCGCCCTTTTCGCACCAGGTGACGAATCCCTCGGTGTAAGCCTTGAGATCGTCCCAGAGTTTGCGGATGTCCTTGGATTCCTCGCTGGAGATGTGGCTGTCCATGGCGGCCTCGCTGATTTCCGAAATAAGATTGGCGAACTGCTGGATGATTTCGTTGGTGGCCGGGAGGACTTCGAAGGGGGGATCGCCGTGGTGGGCCGGGTTCCGCACGAAATAGCCGCCGGCCTGCTGGCAAAGCCACTGGATGAGGAGGGGTTCATCGGTCAAATCCATGAGTTCCTTGATCCGGTCGAGCGGGTTGCGGCTGCCGCTTCCGAGTTCGGTGTTCGGCTGGGCCCACTTGTAAATCAGGGAGAGGGAAAGTCCCATCTCGGCGGCGATTTCCTTGGGGCTGCTTTTTTCGAAGGCCTCGCGGATAACTTCGTGGGATTCCATTGATTCCATAGAGAGCAGTGTGTGAAAAAGGTTCTATAAGTGCAAGATTCATGACCCGGCAGCGCGACCGGGCCGGGCTTTCCGGGTTCAATTTTTCCCCTGAATCCGGTAGACTCCCGCGGTCCACCTGCCTATTGCCTCTCCTTGGAAGCCGTGGCAGAGTGTCTTGGGCGCCCATCCCCCATGAAAGACCTTTTTATCCAAACTGCGGAGCGCGTCGGCTGCGAAGATCTGCCGGCCCTGGAGCACGTCGTCCACGAAGCGGCGGCCCAGCAGCGCTCGGTGATTGATGCGGTCATTGATTCCCGGCTGGTCTCCGAGGAAGAATATCTTCACGCGCTCAGCGATACTCTGGGGATGCGCTGGCGTAATGAATTGAAGGAGGAGGGCTCCAAGCCGCACCGCTTGCGCAAAGTGTGCACCGCGCAACTGGCATTGAAATACCGGGTTCTGCCGACGGCTTTCGACTCCGGACAATCGGCCAACGGAGATCACGAGGGAGAAGAAGACCAAGCAGAGGGGGCAGAAGCCGCAGCTTCCGGCGGCGCCGGCGGCAACGGGGGCAACGGCGAGAATTTGTTGCACCTCGCCACTTACGATCCCTTCCATTTATACGCGCGGCAGGCGGCGAGCCAGATGATCGATGTCCCCATCGTCTGGGAGATGGCCTCGCGCACGCGTATTCTCGAATCCCTCCAGGAGCTTTACGGGGTCGGCGCGGATACCTTCGAACAATTGTTGGCGGGGCGGGAATTCGATGACGAGGACATTAACAAGGACGAGATCAACGTCATCGACGAGGATGACGAGGAGGCAAGTGTCGTCAAGTTCGTCAACCAGATCATCCGCGAGGCCCTGGAACAGCGCGCCACGGACATTCACGTCGAGCCCCTCGAGAACAATCTGCGCCTGCGTTACCGGGTGGACGGGGTCCTCCTGGACGTGCCGGTGCCGGATCAGATCAAGTCCCTGCAGTCGTCGGTGATCGCCCGTCTCAAGATCATGGCGCGGCTCGACATTGCGGAACGGCGGTTGCCGCAGGACGGCCGGATTAATCTCCAGGTCGAGGGCGCGCCCATCGACGTGCGTGTCGCCACCGTGCCGACGGTGGAGGGGGAAAGCATCAGTTTGCGATTGCTGGGTCAGGAGCGCTTCACCCTCGAGCGCCTCGAGTTGGAGCCGAACGTCCGCAACCAGGTAGACCAGTTGCTGGAAATGTCCAACGGCATCGTCCTGATTACCGGTCCGACCGGAAGCGGTAAATCGACGACGCTCTACAGTTTCCTGAGTTCCTTGAACACGGCCGGCGTGCGCATTGTGACGATCGAAGATCCGGTGGAGAACAAGCTCGAGGGCGTCATGCAGATTGCAGTGAAGCCTGAGATCAATCTCACTTTTGCCAACGGATTGCGCAGCATTCTGCGCGCGGACCCTAACATCGTGATGGTGGGTGAGATCCGCGACCTGGAAACCGCAGAGATCGCGGTGCGCGCCTCCTTGACCGGGCACCTGGTGTTCAGCACGCTGCATACCAACGATTCCATCGGAGGCATCACGCGGCTGATCGACATGGGGGTGGAACCTTTCCTGGTGTCCGCCTCGGTGCGGGCGTTCCTGGCGCAGCGACTGGTGCGTCGTTTGTGTGACCGCTGCCGCCGGCCGGTGGAAGTGACGGCGCAGTATTTGCAGGATTTGGGTTTTCCTCCCGAAGACGCGGGGACCATTTACGAAGCGGTCGGCTGTCGGGAGTGCCGCGGCACCGGGTTTCACGGCCGGATGGCGATATACGAGTTAGCCCTGCTCACTCCCAAGTTACAGGAGTTGATCGTGCACAAGGGATCCTATGCCGCCATCAAGGAGCAGGCCTTGGGCGAGGGATTTCAGCCGATGCGGGGTTACGGCTGGAATAAAGTCCTCAAGGGGGAAACCACTCTGGAGGAAGTCGTCAGCGTCACGAGCACGGAGTTCGAGCTGGAGGAAGAGGCTGTGCCGGCGGAGTGATCCGGCGGGCGGAAAGTCCACCGGAAACCGGGCGCGAGATTGAACTTCATTGGATTGCTGATGTCAGAGTTAGTCGATAGTCCGTAGTTGGTAGTTAGTGTTGTGGCCCAGTTTTTTTACAAAGCTCTGAAACCCGATGGATCTCTGACGACCGGGGAGTTGGCGGCCAACGACCGGACGGAGGCCTTTCAGCGGCTTGACCGGCAGGGGCTGCAACTGGTGAGCCTCGATGTCGGCGGCGTCGCGGGAGTCGCGGGCAATGGGGGCGCAGCGGTCGAACCGAAATCCGGAGGATCGCGTTGGAGTTTCGGCAAGCAGAAGGGGAGTGAAGCCGAGGCGCGCGAAGCGGCGGAGGAACCGGCGGGCCCGGTAAAATTGAAACGGGCTGAGGTCGTGCTCTTTACCGAGGAGTTGAGCGATTTGCTGGCGGCGGGTCTTCAACTCGAGCCGGCGCTGCGCATCATGGAGAGTCGCGAGGAGAAGAGCGGTTTGAAGACGGTGGTGCGGATACTGCGGGACCGGGTGCGGGACGGCATCAGTTTTTCCAACGCGCTGCGCCAGGCGTCACCGAGTTTCGGGGATCTTTACTGCAACCTGGCGGCGGCGGGTGAAGTCAGCGGCGCGTTGCCGACGATTCTCCGGCGACAGGCGGATTACCTGGTGACGATGCAGGATCTGCAGAGCAAGGTGCTCTTTGCCTTGATCTACCCGTCCTTCCTGGTGGGGTCCGGCATCATGGTGGCGGTGCTCTTCGTGACATTCTTGATACCTAAGCTGGTGAAACTGATCGAAACCACGGGCGGCACCTTGCCGGCGGGGGCGAAGTTCGTGATTGGGATGACCGATTTTCTGGCGACCTTCTGGTGGCTCATCGTGATGCTGATTGTGATCGCGGTGCTCCTGTTTCGCTGGGCGATTCGTTCCGAGCAATACCGCCCGGTCTGGGATCAACAGAAGTTAAAGCTTCCAATGTTTGGTAACATTTTGCAGACCCGCTTTTTCGTGCAGTTCCTGGAGACGCTGGCCAACCTGATTCACAATGGGTTGCCGCTGTTGCGCGGACTGGAACTGGCGCGCAATGCGACCACGAACATTTACTTGAAGGCGCTGGTGGATAAGGTGGTCGATTACGTGGCCGAGGGGGGCGCGCTCTCACGCGGGCTCAAGCGGGTGGGCTTTTTTCCGCCCTTGCTTTTGGATATGGTGGCGGTGGGAGAGCAGACGGGAGACATCAGCCAGAGTCTGCAGCGGGCATCGGAACGCTATGACAAGGAGCTGGCCAAGAATATTGAGAAGATCGGCGCCCTCATCCAGCCGCTGGTGATCATGCTGATGGCCTTGATCGTGGGAGTGATGGCCTACTTTATGATTACCGTGATTTTCGAGACCATTTCCAGCGTCCGCTCGCGGTCTCTTTGAGGAATTGCCGGCTGGCGCGCGCTTGCATCCGCAGGCCGCAGGGCGGATAATTTGAACAGAAGGCCGGAAATTGCGGTCAGACGCAGATAGACCCGAGCCCGAGCAAAGACAGACAATATCACCCGGTAACCTATTATGAAGTTGAGAATGCCTCTCGGTCGGAAGCGCGCCTGTCGCGGCGGATTTACGTTGATGGAAATGATCCTGGTGCTGGCGATCATTTCGCTGCTGTTGGGGGCGGGAGTGTTCACCATGCTCAACGTGGTCGAGGACGCCAAGCTGCAGCGGGCGGAGGCGGATGTGGAAACTTTAAAAACGAACCTGGTGCGCTATCAGACCATGGCCCTGACATTTCCCACGACGGAGCAGGGGTTGGATGCGCTCGTGAACCGGCCTTCGACGGAACCGATTCCCAGGAAGTGGACCCAGAAGACCGAGGCCAGCAGCCTGATCGATCCCTGGGGCAACCAGTATCAGTACGCGAATCCCGGCAGGAAGAACGTCACCGGATACGATATCTGGACGGTAGGTCCCGATGGTCAGAGCGGGACCGAGGACGACCTGGGAAACTGGGAGTAATTCCCTCCGGCGCTGCCGGGCGGGTGTCCGTGGCGGAATCCGGCGCCGGAAAAGCGCCCCCGCTTTCTCACCCGGCAGAAAGACAGAAAGATGAACAGGAGACGGACGACCGCAGGCTTCACCATGATGGAGATGCTGGTGTCGCTCTTTCTGATTGTGATCATCCTGGCGATCGCGGCCGTCAGCATCGAGTCCGTCTCCGACGAATCGCGGCTGCAGCATCCCGCGGTGGAGATGAAAGCGTTCGCCAAGAAAGCAGTCAAGTCGGCGATCGCGGAGCAACGCTCTTACAGTATTTTCCTGTATCCGCGATTTTTCCTGATGCGGGAGACCTATCCGGAGATCATCGAGGAAGAGGAGGAGGATTACGGGTTTGCCCTCTTTGACGATGAGGACGATGTCCCGCCGGTGCGCACGGTGGTGACTATTCGTCACGACCTGGGCTCGGACGTGGGCCTGGAAGTGAAGCGGTGGAACTCCAAGGAGTGGATAGTGCCCCAGGAAGAGGAATGGGTTTTTGCGCCGAGCGGATTGTGCGAACCGCTCAGTATCCGGTTCACGCGGAAGGACGGATATATTGAGATCGATTTCAATCCGCTGACAGCGGGTGTCCAGGATGAAAGGCTCTATGTGCCGTGAACGGCAGTGAAAGGTATGATCCTTCTTCGCTGAAGCTACCAAGGACAAGAGGTAAAAGGTTTGAAAGTAAAAGGTAACAGGTGTGAAGACCGTGAGTTGCACAGCTTTGTGCTGCTGGAGGTGTTGCTGGCGTTGACATTGTTCGGGCTGGTGGCGGTGGCGCTGACGCAGGCCTTGAGCCAGGTGGGACAACTGGCGGTGGAGGGCCAGCGCGATCTGCATGTCATCAACGGTTTGCAGTCGGCGCTGCTCGAGGGAAGCAAGGTCTCGGTGATGGAGCCCGGGATCACAACTTCCGATCCGGATTCGCTGGGGATCCGGTATGAGACCACGGTCGAAGAGCTGGAGCTCTATAACGTCGAGAGCCAGCAGCTGCCCAACATGTACCGGATCCAGGTCAAGGCCACCTGGGAAGACAACGGGCGGCAGGAAGAAGAAATCGCGGAGACTTTCCGCTATGAACCGCTTTACCAGGAGCGGCTGCGCTGATTGCAGCGCGATGAGAGGCGAGAAGACAATCCGATGAACGGTTGGCGAGAGAATCATGAGAGCGTGCGCGAAACCGGCGCAGCCCTGTGCCGCGAGGCGCGGGACGAACGCGGCTTTACCCTCCTCGAAGTGATGCTGGCCCTGCTGCTGATTGTCATCCTGATGGGGGGCATCTATGCGATTGCGAACGGATCGATTCAGTTGAGCTCCGAGGTGGCCCAGGCCCAGAACCGGGAGATGCTGGTGCACAGCTTTGTGCAGCTATGCAAACGCAACATCGAGTTACTGCCCGGCAACGCGGGGATGACCTTGTTCGCGGCAGAGGACGGAAGATTTTACGAGACCGAGGTAACCTTCATTAACTCGCCCCTGGCATTTTCTTTTGCGGCGGTCCCCGGCGGGTACGACAAGGTGATTCTGCGATCCGTGGGTGATCCCAGGGGTTACCTCCGCGCAGAGCTGGTCTATCTCAACGAGGAAGAAGAGGAAGAATTCAGCGGTGGTCTCGACGACGAGGTCGGCATCACGCTGCCTTTGCTTGACGGTGTCAGCGTTTTCGAGTGGCGGTTTTACGATCAAAATCTCGAGGAATGGCAGGTCGAATGGGAAGACGAGACGCGTCGGCCTTCCTTCGTGGAGTTGACCCTGGGATTTTTTGACGGGAACGAGCCCTTGCGGACCGTTTTCTGGACCCCGCCGGTGGCGGATCCCGAGACCGTGATCGCGGGGTTCCGCGGTGGTCAGGGTAGGCAAGGCGGACCCGGAGGCGGACCGGGCGGAGGTCGCGGACGTGGTCCCGAGGCCGGTCCCGGTGATGTGCCGGGCGGAGGGCGCGGCGGTGTCCCTGGCGCCGGTCCGGCCACCAGGGGTCCCGGACAGCCGGGCGCCAGTATTCAGCGGGTGCCCCGGGCCCCGAGAGGAGCCAACCGGTGATGAAGCACAAAGAAAATCGGATGACTTTTGAAGGGCGCCCGCGGTCCGGCCGCGCCGGGCAGCGCGGCTCTGCGCTGATCGGGGTCTTCTGGCTGATGGCGGTGCTGGGCCTGGCGGTGTTCACCACGACGCAGCTGGTGCACAACGACATGGAGATCGTGATTTCCCAGAAGCAGAGTTTCCGCGCGGGCCAGCTCGCGGAGATGGGGATCCAGATTGCGATGAATCCTTTTATCCAGAAGTACGATCCCTTGCTTTACGCCGAGTTTGAGGGGGCCGAAGGATACGAAGTGCAGATGCGCAGCGAGGGCGGGCGGTTGAACATTAATTACCTGTTGCTCCAGAATGATCGCCTGACATTGGAAACGCTCTTCACTTTCTGGGGATTGACGGAAGACGACGCCTCCGCGGTGGTGGATTCGTTACTCGACTGGGTGGATGAAGACGACAACATCCAGCTGAACGGGGCGGAGTTTGAGTATTACTTCGAGCTTGGGTATGAGAATTATCCGTTCAATCGCCCCTTCTTCGATATCGAGGAGATGGCGCTGGTCCGGGGAATGGACGTCGTCAGCGAGTTCAAGCCCGACTGGCGCAGTTTTTTCACCCTCTGGAGTGCGGGCCGGCTCAATGTCAACGAGTCGGGGGCGGAGCTGCTGGAGGCGATGGCCGAGACCACCCCCGAAGCGGCGGAAGAGCTGATCCTGGTGCGCAACGGCGAGGATCTGCTCCCCGGGACCGAAGATGATTATGAATTTACAAGCGTCGAGGAAGCGGCCACTCTTCTGGGCGTCGGCAGCGCGGAAGACGTGGTGCTCAGCCGCTTGTCGGTGAACGACCCCACAATCCGGGTCGAGAGCACCGCCTTCGTTGCTGATTACCAGAAAACCGTTGTATTGGTGGTAAGAAACCGCGAGAGCCAGCCGGTGATCCTTTCGCGGCAGGAAATCTTTTACCGGTGACCCACGAGACGTTGAAAATGCGAATCCATGGCTAAAAGCGCGGGCGCAAAATCAAAATCCGAGAGCGCGTTGTTTCTCCCCGGACCCGAATACTGGGAGGTGTGGAAAAGCAACGGCGACGGGCTTTTGCATCGGGAGGAAGTCACCGACATGAACGCGGTGGCGCCGGAGCGTATTCCCGGTGGCGTGCATTACGCGTTTCCCGTGGTGACCTCCTTCGCAGTGCCCTTCTGGGCCAGCACCGACGATCCCGCCATCCTCGATGATGTCGGCGACATGCAGCTCGAGCGGCTGGGTCTTAAGCCGGCCAACCTGCATGGGAAGATGCGCGAATACCGGGTCATCGATAACATCGGCAAGCGCAGCCTGGCGGTGGCCACTGTCCTGGCGCCGGTTTCCAAGACTGAATTCCCGAAGCAGGCGCCCACTGGGTTTCAGGTCAGTCCCTATCATTATCCCCTGCCGCTCGACAGCGTGGCGGTGTGGAAAGAGCTCGGCAAGCTGGTGATGGTGGTGACGCGCAACGATAGCCCGGTGTATTTTCAGGCTTTAAGTTCCAATGAGATCGACGCCACGGCGGTGCAGGAGATCAAGTGCGTCCTCCTCCAGCTTCTGACCCAGGAGGTGATCGAGGGCGTCGAACAGGTGGTGCTCTGGCTCGGATCACAGCCCGACGAAGCTGTCGCGCGGCTCATTGAAGGGGAACTCGGAGTGACTGCGCGCTTCCGGGATCCGCCGGATCCCGAATTGTCCGGGGCGCATGGACAGCTGCTGCCGGAGGAGGTGGCGGTGTTGCGGGAAAACCAGGAGCGCCGCCGGCGCCTCCGGAACTGGATCTTTCTGGGGATCATGGTTTACGTGATCCTGCTCGGTCTCTTCGTGGGGCGCCTCTGGATGACGCACCGCAAGGCTGATGAAGTGCGCCGGCAGCTCGCCGACGATACGCCAGGCGCGGATGCCGCCCGCCAGACGCAGATGCGCTGGGAAGTGTTCAAGCCGGCAATCAATCCCGATGTCTATCCCATCGAGTTGTTTTCCAAGGTGGTGGAATTGCTTCCGGTGCGCGGCGTGCGGTTGACGGAATTCGAGGCCCGGGGCGAAGGTATTTTTTTGAAAGGCGAAGCCAGCAGCGTTTCCGACGCGCTGCGATTCAAAGGCGATCTCATCAACAAGCCGCTCCTTTCGGATTACGAATGGAATTTTCCGCAGCCCACCATTCTAACGGCCGGCGGCGCGACATTTTTTGCGAACGGAAAACCGAAATATGGCAGCCCTTAAGAAAAGCGAGCAGCGCCTCCTCGGGATCTTCCTGGTGGTGTGCCTCCTGGTAATCAGCTTTTTCCTATACACGCAGCTGTCCAAGGTGCAGCGGCGGGCGGACAACGAATTGCGCCGGTTGCAGCTCGAGAGGCTGGAAATTGCAGATCTCCTCGCGGATAAGGAATTCTGGGATCGACGCCAGGAGTGGCTGAGGCAGGCCCAGCCCGCCTTCACGACGCAGGAGCAAGCTGCCCAGGACCTCCTGGATACGGTGCGCGGCGCGGCGCGTTCCAACGGGATTGAAATCGAAAGCGAAGACCTGGAAGAGCCCCGTGAAAACGAGCATTACCAGAGCTCGGTCGCCACGGTGAAGGGGGTCGCCGACCTTGAGTCTGTGCTCCGGTGGGTTTACCAGTTACAGACGCCGAAAGATTTCCGCGCCGTGACGCGCTTCAAACTGGTGCCGGAAAAAGAGGACCCGGAACGTGTCCACTGCGAAGTCAAGGTGGAGCGCTGGTATGCGGTGGCGGGGGGATAACGAAGTTGTTAGTTATTGGTTATTGGTGTTCAGTGTTCAGTGTTCAGTGTTCAGTGTTCAGTGTTCAGTGTTCGGGTAAAGAAGCTGCGATGCAGTATGGATGGAGAGTTTTTCAAGTGTTTTTGTTAAGTAAAAGGATCTTACCGGGCGTCGTGGCAGGGTTTTTGTTTGCGGCGGTGGTGGCCATCAGCGGGCAGGCGAGAGGGCAAGGTCAAGTTCCCGGTGCCAGTGCGGAGGCGCCTCCGCAAGAGCCGCAAGAGCCGCAGGAGCGCGCTATTCCGGAAGCTTACGGGCTCTACCGTT
>JAHEJT010000263.1 GCA_024638765.1 Verrucomicrobiales bacterium | reverse complement strand
GCCCACGACGCCGACTTCGTCACCGAAGTTGGTGACGCCGCCACTGAAGGTCGCGATCCCGGCGCCGTTGAAGCCGATGGAGTTCTGGCTGTTGTTCACGCCCATGATGAGGGTGCCGCCGCTCTGGAGGATGATGCCGGTGCTATCGGCGTTGACGCCCGCGCGGACGCGATCGGTGAAGCTGGCGAGACCGCCCTGGACATCGAGGATGCCGGTGCGGGTGCCGAGCCCGATCTGGTTCTGGTTGACGCCGAGGGTGGTGCCCACTCCTCCGGTGGCCGCGAAGACGGTGGAAGCGCCACTGATCTCGAGGGTGCCGGTGTCGCTGCCGCCGGCGGTCTGGGGGCCGCCGTTGCCGACGTTGATGATGTCATCGACCGACGCGGACCCGCTGAAGATGGAAACGGTGTCGTTGGTGTTGATATTAACCGGGCTCCGACCGTCACCGTCGACGGGAACGTTGCCGGGGGTCCAGATGCCGGGATCGAACCAGTTGCCTCCGGGAGGATTGGAGTTAGTGGCGGCCCCTTGGGCGATACCGATGGAGAGACAGGCGGCAAGCAGGGAGCCGAGGCAGACTAACAGAGACCTGAGAGGGTTTCCACGGGTGTGAGGGGGCGGTGATGCGAGATTCATGTCGTGTGTTCTTGGTGGGAATTCGGGCCTGAATTCTCAGATTTGAGAGCTTGAGGCACGCCCGGTCAAGCCTCGAACCTCTTAAGAAAGCCCGTCGAGGCACTTTTCCGGGAGGGAATCGAGTGACCGAGGCCCAGCCGGCCCAGCACTGCCTGTCCATCGGAAGGGGCAGTTGCCTGAGGGTGAATGAGTAACGACGGAGAGGGTCGCCTAGATGACAGGTCTGCTATCTCCTCTTTCTAGCGAAGAAACACCCGCGGCGCACGGGTTCTTCCCTCCAGGTTCGGGGATACCGATGGCGGGAAAATCAGGATCTGGCGGCTGTTGTGGGTCCGGTAACCGAAGAGGCGAAAAGTGATCGATTCGGCCTTGTGCCTGTAGGTGTAGAGAGTGCCGGGAAATTCTCCCCTGGCGCCGTCGTCCCATTTGCCTCCTGGAGCCACTCGCTCCAGGTGCGACAGGATCTCTGCCTGGTTCATCCTCTGCCCACGCGCCACGGTGCGCTTGCGAATCAGGAAGTAGGCGGCCTCTTTGTTCGCAAAGAACCCGACCTCGGTCAAATAAGGATTCGCATCCTGCAGTCCGCCTGCGTATTCCAGCCGGTGCGGCAGGTTCCATTTCCCGCGTTTCGCCCGCGGGTAAAGTCGACGGCCGAAAATCCCGGCCTCTTCGATCTCGTTAAACGTTTTTCCGATAAAAGTCCCTGCACGGAATTTTTCTTCCGCCTTCTTTTGTGCTTTGCTGCCGTTGCTCATGGCTTCTCCCTTAGTTTTGGAGTCGGACGTCCTCCCGTGAAACCGGATCGATGCATCGATTACCGCAGCAGTGCCAGGGGAGAAGCCGAGAGCCCGTCGAGATTCGGGGATAATCCCGGCGAAAATACCAGCAGCTGCCGGAAATTGGGTGTGTGGAAGGCGAGCAGCGCGCGCTTCTTGTTTTTCAGTTTGTATTGGTAGAGCGTGCCGTTGGATTTCTTGCCTCTGTCCCACTCTCCCTCGCACGCCACCTTGCAGAGTTGGGAAAAGATCTCGGCGTCGTTCATCTTGAGGCCTTTTTGCATCGACTGTTTCTGGATCAGGAAATAGCAGGCGCGTTTATCGTCAAAGAAGCCGACCTCAGTGAGATACGGGTTTTCATCCCGCAATCCACCCGCGAATTCCAACCGGTGGCGGGCATTCCATTTTCCACTCTTGGCCCTCGGGTAGACGCGGCGACCAAAAATTTTCGCGTCTTCAATCGTTTTGAAGGTGCTGCCGATAAAACTTCCCGGCCGAAAGACTGAAAATGATTCTATACTCATCGATCTGCCTGCGCCGAAACGCGCGCAGGGTCCTTCCGTAATCCGTCAAGTCGCCTGCCTTGAACCTCCCAAAAACTTCGTAATTGAATCAAGTGGAATTATGGGGCAATCCCGGTGTGTCCGGATTGCCCTGCAAGGGCCGCCCGCGCTCCCACGCTGCAATCGACCCCTGATGCGAAAGATAAGTCCGTTGATTGTAGAATTGATCTCATGCCGCGACGAACTCTAGGCTCTGATCTCTGTCACTGGCGGAGCGGAATAAGATGAACAAGTTTCCCATCGGCGTAAGCATTATTGCAGGCAATGAAGAAAAGAACATTTCCCGATGCTTGGATAGCGTGAAGGGATGGGTCAGTGAAATCGTTGTTGTTTTAAATGATGACTCCAGTGATCGCACCGAAGAGATTGCTTTATCTCTTGGGGCGGCTGTACATCGCCACCCTTGGCAAGGGCATCGGGATCAAAAGAATATTGCGCTGTCTTATCTAAAGGAGCCATGGGCTCTGGCTTTAGATTGTGATGAAGAAGTTTCTCTTGAGCTGAAGGAACAAATTCAAGCTTTTGTTAGCGCTGACGATGACGCCTATGCCGGCGCTTACTTTCCCCGGGTGGTTTGGTTCATGGGAAGGTGGATTCGTCATGGCGATTGGTATCCCGATCATAGCCTGCGTTTGTTTCGCAAGGACAAGGGGATTTGGGAAGGGGTGCAGGAGCACGATAAAGTCAAGCTTGAAGGAAAAGCTGAAAAACTCAGTGGGGACTTGTATCATTATTCGTTCCCGAACTTGGACGTCCAGGTGGAGAAGATGGTATTTTTTGGGCGACTCTTTTTTGAACGAAAGAAAGACTCCGCACATCGGTATGGTGCCGCGTCGATTGTGGTTCGGGCCTGGTGGCGCTTCTTTCGGGCCTATGTGATCAAGCGAGGGTTCATGGATGGTTTTGCAGGTTATTATATCGCCCGGGCCAATGCATTTTTTGTGCTGTATAAGTATGCTAAACTTAAAGATGAATCCTCCTAAGCCGTTATCGCAATAGAGTGAGTCCGGGGCGGCAGCGGTTTCTTCTTGGGCGACTTATTTGCCACGAGAGATGTTGCCCGTTACCGTCACGAGGCGGCGAAGGGACAGGCCACTTTCCCTCGATGGCAATCCCGATCCATCGGGACTGCCCTGCAGTTCCAGGGCCGTCCGTGAGGGCCTGATTTCCCGAAAAAACCTTTCCGAATATCCGGGTTCCGGTGGAATATAGGTAGGAAGCGGAAATCCGCCATCGATCCCGATATCACCGGGGATCCCAATAGTCTCGAACTCGTCCCTGTCGAGTTTTTTGGCTAAGATTCACCCCGGTTTCTCCGTTAAAGTAGTAATCACCATGAACAGGAAATATCTCGCGACCGCCGGTTGGCTCCTCGTCGCCATGCTGACCTTTGCCCTGGGGTGGACACTCAGGCCTGCCCAGGAATCATCGGACCCGTCCCCCGCCGGCGATGGCACGCCGCTCGTGGGGAAAGCGCCCGCGGCAGTTTCACCGGATTCGGTTTCGGAGGATGGACCGGAGGAAGGGACCGGCGCGGGTGCCGGTGATCCGGACCCGGGAGCGCAGTTTGCCATGCTGAAATCCGGCCGGTCCCTCAGCAGCGCCGAGATCGAGGACCTGGGCCGGCAGTTCAAAGGTGAACTCGACCCGATCAAAAGGCGCATTGCTTTCACGAGGTTGCTGGAAGGATTGACTGCTGAAAACGCGAAAGAAATCCGCGCGCAGATCGCACACCTCAACCAGCACGTCCCGGAGTTTCAGGAGTTCCACTATGCCTGGGGACAGATCGGCGGCTTGGAAGCGGTCATGCACGGCGCCGAGACTGATAAGCGGGACATGGTGGCGACCCTTGCCGGTTGGACCAGCGCCGATCCCGACGCCGCCACAAAGTGGTTCGACAGTCTCGATGCGCAGAGCGCGGACACCTTTGCCAGCCAGGCACATCTTCGAATGGGCATGGTGCACGGTCTTGCCAACACGGATCCTGACCTGGCTGCGGCGTTTATTTTCAAAATGGCCGCGGCGGGCGTTCCGAAGGCGGATGGCATGCTTGGCATCGTCGCCGGCAAGATACTGCAGGCTCAGGGTCCGATCGAAGCGGCGGCCTGGGCCGCAAACCTTCCCGAGGGCGCCCTACGGACCTCGGCCATGGGCAGAGTGGTGTACGCTTATGCCGAACGGGATCCGGCGGCGGCCGCAGCCTGGGCGGGTTCCACGTTGTATCAAGAAGGGGGCGGACGCATTCTATCGGGAATCAGCAGCCAGTGGGCCCGGCGCGACGGAGCCGCGGCCGTGGGATGGCTGGAGTCGCTGGGTGACAGCCCTGGAAGACCAAAAGCATTTTACTCCGCCTTCGAAGGGTGGGCCGGAAACGATCCCATCGCCGCCAGCGAGTATCTCTCGGCAATGCCGGTTTCCGACGAGCGGGACTACGCCATCGGCGGCCTGGTAAGTCGTCATCGATGGGATGATCCTGAGGCCGCCATCGTCTGGGCGGATTCGATTTCGTCGGAGAAAGAGCGTCTGGAAGCCATCATCCGCGCCGGCCAGGCGTGGACCCACCTCGATGCCTCCGCCGCCGCGGAATGGGCGAAAAGCTCCGGCCTGCCGGAAAAGCTGCAGCAGGCCATTATCCATCCCCCGCGAAAGAGCAAGTAGCGGCGGCATCCCGCCGCCACTACATTTGATGGCTCACCATGAAACGACTTCCTGTTATTCATGTCGTCGGTTTTATTCTCGTAATCGCCAACTCCGCCAAGCGCTCGCCCACTGGCTTCTTGTTCTTCGGATGCAACCCCCCCCATCCGGCTGATCGCGAATATCGATATACCCCGCCGTAAGACCATGTAATCCCCAAACAGCGGCGCCACCGCAAAGCGGCTCATCGGCCGGCGCTGATGTCGACGGCAGCGCCGTTCCGATGGTGATACATGCGAGCAGCAAGAGGAATGAATTCGTGTTCATTCATCGATGTTGTATCAGGGGGTGCCCCGCGGCGACCCTTCACGGCCATCGTTCCAGCGGGAGCCAATTTGGAGTGCGGCGACCTGGCGCCGCTTTGGATCGCCGTCCTGTGATATCCAAAGCGGTGTCAGGCCACCGCACTCCATAGCGCTTCGCGCCATATATTGAGTCGTCCGCGCTCCTGCTCTGCAATTGATCCCCCTGAGGACTGATTCTTTCAAGAAAAGAAACTTTCCCGAATGGCACGTAGTGAAGGGTGTCTATCGTCGCAGCGCCAGCAGCGGATTTCACGCTTCGCGGGAGAAAAGTAGTC
>JAHEJT010000091.1 GCA_024638765.1 Verrucomicrobiales bacterium | reverse complement strand
GTGTTACCTATGTTCTGAACCTGGACCTCGAGGCGCTGGATCGCGGCAAGACTGACCTTTCACGGTTTCTCCCGGGCCTGATCCGGGTTCGCCGTGGCGCGGGTGAGTTTGGCGCCCAGTCCGGTGGCGAGGTTGCGGTAGAGGAGCATGCCGATATCGCCCCGGGCAAGAAGCAGCCCGCGCAGATCCTGCTGGTCGATCACGGCGCCTACGACCGTTTCGAGCGCGCGGATGCCGGCGCTGTGCGGCGCCCCGTTCAGGAGGGCGATCTCCCCGACAAACTCGCCCGGGCGAAGCACGTCTGCCGAGGTATTTCCGTTCTTGACCACCTCGGCGGTGCCGGACGTGAGCACGTAGGCCTTTCCGTCCCGGGCACCCTCACGCACCAGCCAATCGCCGCCCTCAAAGCGGGCCGTGTGAAAAAGATTGGCCAGTCGCGCGCGTTGTTCGCGATTGAGGCCCGAGAAAACGGGAGTTTCCGGCAGGCTCTTCTCCAGCAAGGGTTCGATCCACTGCTGATTGAAGCGGGCGATGACGCCCTCGGCAATCGGTTTCATGGCATCGACAAGGGCGACCCCTGCGCCCGAGACGGGCACGAAGAATTTGGCCATGCGCACGGTGTCCAGGCGCTCCGTGTAATGGAATACGGCGGACGGAATGTAGGCCGTCGGCAGGAAACCCAACTCCAGCAGAGTCTTCTGCATCCGCGGCGCATCCGCGCTGACATCAGTCTCGATGTAATCCACCTGCCATTCTTCGCGGCAGCGCCGATCCAGTTGCGAGAGGAGAAAGCGCACCGGCTTTTCATTCAGGTAAATGAGCTCGAAGATGCGGACGGCGTTGTCCACATTGGTATCGCGCGCGTAGCCAATGGCGCCGACGACGCGGCCGTTGCGCCTGGCGAGCATATAACGGGCATCGTGGCGTTCGAGCGCGCGCATACCGAAGTGCAGCTTGACCGGGCCGAAGATGTCCCGGTCGCGCAGCCGTCCTCGCTCGAAAGCCAGCAGCGCGGCGTAGGCCCTGCCTGTCATTTCCTCCAACTCAAAATCTTCTTCGGACGGGTAAGAGGCCGCCGTGTCGTCGACGATTGCGTCGCACTCCAGGCCCGCGTTGTCCATGGTGGCGTTGGCCAGCCAGTGAAGATCGGGCGCGATGTGGGGATGGTTGCGGCGCAAGCTCAGGGCTTCGTTGAAATAGCGGGCGAAGAGCGCCACCGGCTCTCCGTTGTGAATGGGCAGATAGCCGACAGGCACGAAGCCGTGCCGCAGGGAAATTTTCTGCGAGAAGAGGTGTTCCACCCGATTGTCGGCGAGGCCGACATGAAGGTAATCGGCCACGCGGGCCAACCGCTCCTCCATGAGGCGGTTGCCGATGCCGAGGCCGCGGCCGTCGGGGTGGACGACGAGGCGGCCGAACTCGCCGACGAGATCGGTGAAGGCCCCGACGTCGTAGACCACCGACCCGGTCCCCAGCAAACGCCCGGTGCCGCGATCTTCCGCCACGAGGATCAGGCAATCGTCGTTGAAGATCAGTTTCTTGAGAAAATGCGCGTCGAAGAACTGCGGGAAGGCATAATCCTTCCCGTAAACGGCCTCGAAGAGCGCGCGAATTTCCTCCACGTCGTCTTCGAGCGCTTTACGGATGCGGATTTCGCGGTCGGGTGTCATGAGGGGGGTTTTGAGAAATGCGGCGACTCCCGGCGAGAGCTGACGTTCGCGTTTCGGTGGTCCTCATGATTTCAATCTCCCACCCCGAGGTCATCGAATGAAGCCACGAGGTCCAATCCCATGAGGACGTAATCGTGATACTGCGCCTGCATGTCCTGGATGTGGTCAGGGACGCGCAGCATCTCCGTGAATCCGGCCAATTCCAGCGCCTCGATGGCGGAGACGCGTTCGCCATTCAATTCCGATTCGAGTTTCGTGAGGCCGCTGTGTCGCGCCAGGCGGATGATTTGCTCGATCAACCGGTCGATCAACCCGAGTCCGCGATACTCGGGATGGGTGAGCACATTGACTTCGCCGATGTGACGTTTCCATCCGCCGGGGCGCTGGTGCAGGTAGCCCAACGCGGCGAGGCGGCCGTCGATGAAGGCGAGGAGGGGGAGGTGCTCGCCGGAACCCCGGTCTGCCATCCACTCGCGGAAGAGCGTGCCGTCCTTGATTCGGCTTCTGATGAACAACTGTTCGCGCTCGGGGATGACGGCGTGCAATTCCCGGAACGCCGCTTCGTCGCCCTCTTCCATCAAGCGGATCGAACAGGGGGTTTCGTCGAAAAGCGTTGTGCGAACGGGGAATTCTTCGAGCGCAAGTTCAAGCATGGGTTTAACCCCTTTACGGAGCAATTCTCATGCCAATCTGACCGGTTTTGGGGCAGTCCTCACGCTCGGCGTGAGGAATCCTCAGCCCATCACGCGGAGCGTGATGACTACTTAGCCCGCTTATTTCACGAGGACGGCCCAACTCGCGGAATAAGCGGCTCTGGCACAACAACTTACAAAGCAAGTTTGTATGCCAGAGCACGTGCACGTCACAGAGCCCTGTTTTAAGGGTTTTTGCCTAGAACGGATCGATTCGGCACTGCGCCGGACGCGCGGAGCGAGTTGGGCTTTAAAAAGGCGAAGCCAAGCTGGCAGAGCCTGCCGAAGGCAGGATAATTCGATGGGCTATCGAGGTCTCGATAGCTACTTCGCTCCGTTGTCGCGATCCGTCCCGCCTGCCGCGCCGACTTGTCCCGCCGAAGCCGGAGGCGAAGGGGGAAGCTCAAAGAGCGAAGGCGGGAGCTACCACCAGCGTGACGCTGGACCCAATTGCGCCTTTGGCGCGATCCTACGCCGGAAACCGAAGGATTTTCAGTCCTCTGCGATAGAGCAGAACCGGGGTAGTTCTTTGCGATTCTCAAATTGCATCCAACTCGGCAATGAGCCTCTGATAAAGGGCGACGGAAATCGATAACCTCGACATGCTCGAAGAAGACCCTGAGGCGCGCCGTCTCCAGTGGATTCGAATTCTCCGAAGCGACCTCGTCAACGACGCATTGCAAAACGAAAACATCACCGTCCAGAACTTTGGAAATCAGATTGAGCCGATCGAGCTCGGCGAGGAATATCAAGGGACTCGCATCGCAGACGACGAGCTTCATGATTTTCGAGCGACGGCTTTGATGTCCGCCTCAAAATCGCCCGTGTCATAGTGAAGTTCCAGGTTCTGGTCTTTCATCCGGGCGATGAAATCCCATTGCTCTACACCCGCGATTTCGGCCGCTCGTGAAAGGGTGACTTTTTCCCGGCGGTATGCCTCGACCGCCTGCTCAAGACGCAGTTCCTTCATCCCTCTGCGCAAGAGAGATTTGACGAGGGTTGAGCGGTCGAAGAGCCGGACAGTTCGGCCAGTGACTCGAGCAACTTCACATCGTCGGGATCGAGGCGAGTGGATACGGTCGTGCTCGGCATGTATACAATTTACCAATTTGTATACAGGGTCTCAAGAGGACGGGTTTCGGCATTTTAACTTGTTTATTTGAAAAGCAGATTGGCCGTCTGGCTGCCTGATGGAGCAGCGGACACTTATCAACGTCCATGATGTTTTCGGAAGGCCCTAGAACTTGTAATTGAGGTCCAAGCGCACGCGGTTGCCGTCTTCCCGGGTGCTGATAGTGTCCACAAAATAAGCGCGCAGCACGATGTTCAGATTCTTGGCCAGCGCGTGTGCGACGCGGATTTCGTGGCCGCGAAAGTCGCTGGAACGCGTTTGAGTGGCGGATCCGAAACGGAACCAGTCGTCCTGCGCGAAGAAGCGGGAAACGGCCCATTTCTCGATCTCGGCATAATAGTAACCGACGAGCCAGTCGCCCTTTTCGGCGAGTTTTCCGAGGTTGCCGTAGAGGACGTAGCCATCGGTGTCGTTGCGGGCCGGATCGGCCACGGGACCTTCGTCGAAGTTGTGGAGGTAACTGGCGCCCAGGGTCACGGGAATCTTGCCTGCCATAAACTGATGTTGGACGTCGAGGGCGTTAATGGTGTAATCGATATCGTCATTGGTCCTGTTGAACACCGCGGAGTTGTCCTTGATGAACAGGGGACCATCGGCGATGGTCAGCTTGCCGCGCTTTCCGAAGTCATGCGTCAACTTGATTTGTCCCGCCGCGAGCCGGCTCTGGTCGGAGAGTTTGTAGTTGTCCGGACCGTCCGGGAGCGCCCAGAACCCCGCAACGATATCCAGAGCGGTTTCGCCGATCGCGGTCTTGTATCCGATGGAAGCTCCGTCAAGGTACACGTCGGCATCCCAGTACAATTCATGTGGGGTCCAGAAGGGCAGGCCCTCGCGCCCAATGTCGGCAACTAGGTTCTCCCCCCGAAAGCCGAGATACAGCCGGTCGAGCACCATGTCCGATTGTTCGCCCTTCGGCCCGCCGTCCTGGAGGAAGGTCACGTGCGGCGACTGCTGGCTGTCGCTGTCACCGTAGCGCGCGCGGACGTCGAACAACAGCGATTCGGAGGGCTGGAGTTTCAGACCCAGGCGGGCGCGGGTGCGGAACCGGTTGCGGTCATCCCGCGGCGTGACGCCGTCCGCCCGGACGGAATCATAATCGAGTTCGTAGCGCAGACGAAGATCGCCGTAGACCTTGATCATGTCCCACAACGGACTTTTTTTCTGCGCTGCCGCATCCTGGTGCGTGTCGGCCGGAATGACGGGCGCCTTGTCGGCGAATGCGGGGCTGAGGGTGAAGCACGCCAGTGATGCCGTCGCTGCGAAGAAGGCGAGAACGGATCGAAGGAGACGGGAGCGCGGTTTGATGGATTGAGTCATATTGATAATCAAAATACCATAATTATTAATAACTTCAGCAAAATTCATCCCTGGGATGGGTGCCCTCTTGCCGGGGTGCATCGCCCCCCGGGGCGCCCGGCGGCCCCGCCCCCCCTCGGGTGGTATGTCAGATGATGGGCCGTGGCTTCAGCGACATGCTGGTGAACGAGTTTTTGAAGGGAGATTCCCCGACCTTGGAGAGCCGGCCGCGCCCCAGCTTGTAGCGGTAGTTGTTGGTCACGGGATCGGGGACGGCGTGACAGACCGAGTTGGCCGGCGCGCCGGGGAAGTTGAAATTGGCCATGGCGACTCCGGGGCGGATTGCATCGCTGACGATGGCGACGGCGGTGAACTGGCCGTCACTGATCTTGATATGTCCGCGTTTCATCAGTGAAGTGAAGGTCAAATCGTCCGAGAGCACGCCGGTCGGCTGGCCGGTCTGGATGTAGACGGTGTCGTTGTAAGCCTCGACGAAATCGCCGCCCTCGATCCCGAATGTCTTGGCGTCCTCGGTGTTGATACAAATGAACGGGTAAGGCCAGCGCTGCTGCAGATAGGGTTTGCGCAGGTCGTCGAAACCGGACTGCCAGGTCTCGTTGACGCGGCCGTTGGTGATCCAGATCTCGTTCTTTTCCTTGCGCGGCTTGACCGCATTATAAAAGTCGATCCAGCCCGAGAATTTCCACGGGGTTTTGAGGAGCACAGCTTTTCCGCTGTGGGTGCCGAAGCTGTAAAGCCACTTCATGTGCACGGTGTCGCCTTCCAGTTCTTCGAGCTTGATGGTGGGGTCGTGGAGACGCTTGGTGCCGACGAGGTCCCCGTTCACCTTGCGGATCGGGGTCTGGATGCCGGTGGTGCCATAGTCGCGCAGGAGGTCGTGGGCGCGCACGCCGCGGCTCTGCGCCTCGGTGACGAGGGGATGGTAGTTCAAGACGCCCTTGCGGCCGAACCGGCCGGCCTCCTCGAAGACGTCGTTGCTGTCCTTCCAATCGTAGCTGCCGTCTTTCCCGAAACCCATCCGCTGCGCGAATTCCTTAATGGCCCACCAGTCCGGTTTGGTGTCGCCGGGCGCGTCGTAGATCTTGCTGTAGAGGCGGAGGCGGCGCTCGGAGTTGCAACGCGCGTAATCGGCCTCGCCCCAGCACGCCGCGGGCAGGACGATGTCGGCGAGCTGGGTGTTGAGCGGCTCCACGGGATAGATATCGGAATCGACCAGGACCATTCCGCCGCTCAGGATGCGCTTCTTGAAGGTCTCGACGATGACTTTCCGGTCCAGGCGGCGCACCTGGTTCGCGTTGAGCCGCGTCAACCCGTGGAGGGCGTCGGCCAGGTCCTGCGAGGCGAGCATCGCCGGAATCCAGGTCGTGCCGATGACCCAGCAGAACTTCGCCTGGCCGTCGATGACCCAGCGGTCGAGATTCAGCGATTTCTTCCGGCGCCCGGGATACTTTTCCGGGCTGAGGTATCCGGAGCCGCCGTCGGCCTTCATCATGCCGCGCTGGTGGCCGCCCCCGCGGCTGATGACTTGTCCGGGCCGGTTGCCCGCGCCGCAGATCAGCGCCAGCGACGCGAAGGAAGCCGTGTTCATGTAATTGTTGGACCAGTAATTGCCCTTCTCGAGCATGAAAGACGTTTTCGGCCGGGAACCGTCCTCGCGCGGTTTCGCCATGATCTCGGCGGCGCGCATGATGTCCTTGGCGTCGAGCCCGGTGATTTTCGAGGCCACCTCGAGTTTTGATTCCTCCTGCGCGAGGATGAACTTTTTGTAATCTTCCCAGTCGCTCTGCCACGTGCCCCAGGTGGTGCGCCACTGCCAGCCGGTGTTCCGCGTGCCGCGGCCGTATCCGGAGTTCACTTCCCACGGCTTGGCGACCCATGTGTCGATGAACTCCTGGTCCTGCCAGCCGTTCTCGATGACGATGCGCGCGAGCGCAAGGTGGAGCGCCGTGTCCGTCCCCGGGATGATGGGCAGCCAGACGCCGCCGTTGCGCAAGCCGTATTCCACACCCATGGTGCGATGCGGCGTCACGAAGATCAATTTCTTGCTCGGGTTGGCGCCTTCCATGAGCCACGACGTGAAGAGCGTGGTCTTCGTTTCGTAGGGATCGGTGCCGGACATGACGGCGACGTCGCACATGCCCCAGTCCTCGTAGCAGGCGGAAAACGAGTTGATCCCCGCGTCATCCAGGCCGACGGCGTCGTTGGTGGCGGAGGGTTTGTCGTGCGGAGAAAACGCGGGAGTCCCGATCGACTGATTGACGAGCTTGGTGATGGCGTAGGTGTTCTCGAAGTATTCGTAGGAATACGTCTTCATGGCCCAGGCGTGTTCGCCGTATTTTTCGATGATCCACTTGGAGATGTCGGCCATGACGCTGAGCGCAAGGTCCCAGGAGACGGGCATGAGCGTGCCCCGGACACGGATCTGGGGATAGAGGAGGCGGTCGCGGGTGGGAGTTTGCGGATTGAAACACTTTTGCGCCAGGGTGCCGCCGCGGATGGAATGGTTGCCCTTGGGATTGACGACGGAGGCATCGTGATCGGGGACGATGACGACGTGGTGCGGCTTGCCTTGGTGCCGGACGATGTTGTGCTGGCTCGGGCTGACCCAGGGCCGCATCACCTCGTGGCTCGGGAAGTCGATGCCGAACGCGTTTTCCGCGGCGGACTCCCCGCCTTGCGTTCCGACCGGCCAGCGGAACGCCTTGTATCCGCATGCGATGGTGCAGTATTCGCAGGCGGTGGTGAGGACCTCGGCGTCCGCGGGCGGCAGCGGGACGTGATCCCGGGCAAAAACTCCGGTGGTGTCCTTGGGACTTTCGACGTCGGCTTGGTCTGGCATGGCTTTTGGTCTGATTGACGGCTTGGGTGCTAAATTTCGCGCTCGAGGTTCGATCCGTATCCGTAGATCAGTCCCATCACGCCGGCGCCGTAGATGTCGTCTCCCTCGGTTTCCAGCATGATCTGAGGCAGGCTCTCGGTGGCGTGCCCGGACACGACCATGCCGTGACGCGTCAGGTCGAAGGTAGTGAGATGCATGGGACAGGCGCCGAGGACCTGGTGCTCGGGCTTGTAAGTGCCTTCAAGCGGCCCGCCCATGTGCGTGCAAATCGTGGTGAAACAGACGATGTCGTCGTCGGGCCCGACACCGCCGCCGCCGGGCACGCCGAGTTTCACGAGGAGGCAGTTCACGCTGTCGTAGGGATACTGCAGGGTAACGGGCACCCCGGTTTCGAGATCGGGGATGCCGCCGATACGCTCCCGCGGGTATTTGGCGAGCTTGGCTTTCTGACCGGCTTCCTGCGCCAGCGTGTACCCGGGCAGGGAGGCAAGGGAGACGATGGCGATGCTTTTGCCGGCCGAGAGCAGGAACTCCCTCCGGCTCACGCCGAGATCGGCGCAGGCGGGCGCGTGGCCTTCAGAGGAACAAGGGCTGGTGTGGTCGTCAGTTTTCATCACTTGCGGATTTTTCGGCTAAGACGGCGTAGTCGGGGAGAGGCGGAATCGGCATGGTCAGGGGCGCGTCCATGCTCAGCGACTCGAGGAACCGGACGATATCCTTTTGCTCGTCCCCGGTGAGATTGAGCGGCTGGATCAGCTTTGATTTGCCGGGATGCTTGCCGCCGCCCTTGTTATAGTAGGCAACGACTTCATCGAGCGTCGCGAAAACGCCGTTGTGCATGTAGGGCGCCGTGTACTTGAGCTCGCGGAGCGACGGCGTGCGGAACTTGCCCTTGTCCGCGGGATTCTTGGTTACGTAGTAGAGGCCGTGATCGCGGTTGGCTTTTGCGTATAAATCCTGGTCGACGCCTTTGATGTATTGCTCGTAGCGGAACGTGATCTGGGCGAGCGGTTCCCGCTCGAGAATCGGATTCTCGGTGACGCCCATGACGTGGAATTTCTGGTCCGAGGCCAGGGGGCCGTTGTGGCACTGGATGCAGTTGGCCTTCCCGTGGAACAGCGCCATGCCGCGCTTGGCCGAGTCCGACAGCGCCGCGTCGTCGCCCACGATGTAGCGGTCGTAGGGAACTTTTTCCGCATCGGAAACGAGCGTCCTTTCAAACGCCGCAATCGCCATCCAGGCGTGCTTCATGCGGGGCTGGGAAATGCCGAACACGTCTTCGAACGCCACGACGTATTCGGGGATGAACCGGAGGCGCATCTCCATCATCGACTCGTCCCCGTTGCCGCCGACGCCTCCCGTGGCCGCCGCCTTGGCCTGCCCTTCCAGGCTGGTGACGCTCCCGTCCCAGAACAGCTTGTTGTAATAGGCCGAATTCAGCACCGTCTGCGAATTGCGCCAGTGAAGCGTGCCGGGGTACCCGCGGGAGATCTGCCCGCCGTCGCCCCAGCCGAGTTGCGGATTGTGACACACGAAACACGAACTCCGCGTGTCCCCGCTGAGCCGCCCGTCGAAAAACAGCTGCCGGCCGAGCGCCACTTTCTCCGCCGTCATCGGGTTGTCGAACGGAACCGGCACCGGCGGCAGGTGAGTGATGGGAGGGTGTCCCGCGACCTCAATGAGATTCTTATACTCGATCTTCTCCGCGTCCCGCGAAGGCACCGGGATCGCCGGCGCTTCGGTTGCGGCGAACTGGGCCGCCGGCGGCTCTTCCCCGGAGAGAATCCATTTGACGATTTCGGTCACCTGCTGCTCGGTCAGGCCGGGATGGGGAGCCATGGGAATGTTGCCCCAGTTGCCACTCCCCCCGTTCCGGACTTTCGCCACGAGTTTATTCTGCGCCTCCGCGTCGCCCTGGTATCGGGCGGCAACCTCTTTGAACGCGGGGCCGACGAGGCGTGTTTCGTAACGGTGGCACCCGAGACAATCGCTCTTCTGGATGTGCTGGAAGGCCAGCTCGGCGCTGCTCTGACCGCGCAGGGGTGCGCTCCCGAAAAAGAAGAACGAGAAAGACCCGATGCACACGGTGCCGACAGGCAACCACGGTCTCCGAAAACTGCTGCGGATCAGGATCATAAGCGGCATGGGGTGTTCAGTTTTTTCCGAAGACACGAAGTTTGTATTCCGGAAGCGGGTCCGGGCGCTTGACGGCGGGCGGGTCGCCGCTCAGCGACTCGAGAAATGCCAGCAGGTCCGCTTTCTCCTTGCCGGAGAGTTTCAGCGGTTTCAGGAGGGGATCTTTGTTCGGCGTTTCGCCTCCGCCGCGATCGTAAAATTCGACGACTTCCGCGAGGGTCTTGAAAGCGCCGTTGTGCATGTAGGGGGCGGTGAATTTCAAATCGCGCAAGGGCGCCGTCTTGAACTTCCCGATGTCGCGATCGTCCTTGGTGACGATGTAATGACCGAGATCCGAACGGCGGTTCATGTAATTCGGCACGCCTTGCGTCGCGTAGTGGCGAAGGATGGTGATCCCGCGAAGCGGCTCGCTCCAGACGTCCGGGTTTTCGGGCACGCCGGTGGCGTGCACGTCGCCGTCGCTCAGCATGGCGCCATTGTGGCACTGGATGCAATTCGCCTTGCCGGAAAACAGCTGCAAGCCGCGCTTGGCCTTTTCGTTGAGCGCGCCGCCGTCGCCCTTCAGGAGCCGGTCCAAGGGGACATTCCGCGAGCGGAGCGTTTTCACGAATTCGCCGACCACGCCGTAAAGCTTGGGCCCGTAGGGATCGCTTTCCTCGCCGAAGATCGCTTTCCACTTTTCCAGGTATTCCGGAACCTGCTTGAGCCGCTCCTGCATGAGGCGGCTGTCCATGTTCATGGTGTGCGATTCGGTAATCATGTCGCGGCAGAGCGTCGTGATGTCCGAGCCGTCCAGCCGGCCGTCCCACATGAATCGTTTCTGCAGTGTCGCGTTGATCAGGGTCGGGGTATTCCGGAAATAGAGCGCGCCGGGGTATCCCTGGCCGAGCGCTTCTCCGTCGCCGAATCCCATGGCCGGATCGTGGCAGGTGGCGCACGAAACGGTCGTGTCGCCGGAGAGTCGCGGGTCGAAAAAAAGGAACCGGCCCAGCTCTGCCGTCGCTGCGTTCACCTCCTGCGAGGGCAACGGCGCGAGGGGTTCGATGACGTGGCGGCGTGCTTCGTAAACGGGGATGCTCTCGAGATTTGCGAACACGATCGGCTTCATTTCGGGCAGGACCACGGGGGCCGGCGCGACATATTCCACCACCGCATCCCCCGTCTTCTGATCCAGAATCCACGTGACCATGGCGCTGATATCTCCGGGTGAGAGAGTGGGATGGGGCGCCATCGGAATCGGACCCCAGTTGCCGGCGCCGCCTGATTGGACCTTTTGCACCAGTTTCGAGTGGGCCTCGGGATCCTCCTGGTAGCGGTTCGCGATGGCCTGATAGGAAGGACCGACGAGTTTGACATCGAGACGGTGACACGCCACGCAGTCGCTTCCCGCGATCAGCTGGTCGCCGGCCCCGGGAGGACCGGTCGACGCGACGGGAGCGGCAGTGGCAGCGGGAGCGGGAGCGGGGGCGGGCGTGGAGGCGGGTGCGACCGCTGTTGCGGGGGAGGGGGAAGCAACCGCGGGAGGCGGGGCTGGACTCCTGACCGCGGCTTGTGTGTCCGGCTCTGTGCCCGAAAACAAGGCCGCAATGGCCATGGCAACTCCAACAATGATCGGGACCGTCGCGATCACATACAGGATCAGGCGCGCGATCCACGAATTGGCTTCAGAGGAGGAATCTGGTTCCATAGATAGGGTTCGGAGACAAAAAGGTGCGCCAGAAGATACTTCTCAGTCCAGTCTCTTGCCTCAGTCGCGCTATGATGCGCAAATCTCCGGCAGCTGGCTACGCAAAGATTGCGACCTTCGTGGCGGATATTGTTGTCGGGGAGGTGCTTTTTCAAGCCTCAACTGCCGAGGGAATCGCTTTTTCAACTCCTTCCGCTCCATTGTCGGGTAATTGCGGAACGGCCCTGTGGGCGATAAGTCTTTCGCCCTCATGCTGCATTGCAGCTCAGTCACGGGTGGATGGTCGCGGCAAGGGCGGCTTCGTCCTGACAGGATTCAAGAACCGGTTTCAGGTTCACTCCCTCGGTGGCGAAAAGACAGGTGAGCAGTTTTCCGTCCGCGGAGATGCGAGCGCGGTTGCAGCCACGGCAAAACGGCGCGGTAATCGAGAAAATGAAGCCAACCTCCGAAATCCCGGACGGAGTGGTGTAGCGTGTCGCCCACCTCGCCGTGCGAGGCGGGCGGGACAGGATCGAGTTCAAGCTCGTTCCTACCGGAAGTACGGCCAGATCGACCACAGAAAATAGCGCAGCCAAACGGATTGAAAGAAAGAGCCGCCTCCGGAATGACGACTGCGGGGAACGGGCGGTGTGTAGTTCCACACGTCGTTATCGAGGTTCAAATAGTTGAGGGGATCCGCAAAGTTGAAGGTTTCCCGGGAACCGCCGAAAGTGTAGATCGAGGGTCCACAGCCCGGCGAGCCCGGCGCAACGAGGACATCGAAGTCATATTTCACCTCGCTGGGATCGCTGGCGTTCCACGGCGCGTCGTTCACCTGCGTCCACTTATATCCCCGCTTGCTGATCCAGACGTCCATGGGGTTTGAGGGTTTGAATGGATCGGAGAAATCGGTGCTCAGTCCAAAGCCCCCGAAGAGGACAAAGTGATCCCGGACAACGGCGACCTGGTGGCCCGGGCGCGGAGCCCATTCCGCCGACTCTCTCACCCGCTTCCACTTGGCGCCGTCTCGCGAGCACCAGACGTCATTGAAGTAGGGCGGACAGCGTTCGCTTCCGGAATCGCAGGTAAAACCGTCCTCTCCACCGATGAGGTAAATCTTTCCGTTCTTCGAGACCGCCACCGCTCCGGCGCGCGGCGCCCAGGGAGCATTCTCCGCCACTCGATCCCATGTCGCGCCTCCGTCCCGGCTGCACCAGACATCGTTGAAATACACGCGAGTCGGCGGACCGCCGATGATGGCAGGGTCGTCGTTGAACGATCCGCCCATCACGTAAATGGCGCCGCGATGCGCGACCGCGCTCAGGCCGGCTCGCCCGGCCCAGCGCGCAGCGGGTGTCTTCTGCTCCCAGGAGAAACCATCCTTGCTGCACCACACGTCGTTGAAAAAGTTGGACTGAGAAATAAACGGCGGCGCGCCGGGGGGCGGGAAGGGATTGGGAATGACGTTGAAGTCCTGGCCGCCGAGGACATACATGCGACCCCCCAGTTTCACCGCCTGGAAGAAGGCTCGCGGGGACCAGTGATCCGGTGATTCCGTTGGGAGGAGACGTTCCCACGTCAAGCCGTGGTCCTTACTTTTCCACACATCGGACCAGATCTGGCTGGCTCCCGGCACCGGAGAAATCTCGGGATTGATGGCGGTGCGCCCGCCCATGATATAAAAGCAATTGTTCAGCGAGATTGCCTGCAGACCGGATCGCCGCGCCCAGGGAGCGTTTCCGTTAATTTCAGTCCATGTGTTGGTCTCGCAGGGGGGATGCGACGGATGGAACGAATTCTTTGCGGGAACGGGCGCGATTGAAAGCATCAAGGCGACCCCGGTTACTAACGAGGAAAATAGGGTGTGTTTCATGACCGCCCATGTTGCAGAGTTTGCGCCGGGAGAGGCAAGGGATTTTTCCTCCTGGCGTTGAGAAGATGACGTTCACGCAGCCGGGATCCGTCGCAGGGTCCTATCCATCCGCAAGAAAACTCCCACAGCCTTTCTCCTTTGAATGATTGCCGGCATTCTCGGCCTTCAGCCCGCCGTTGCCCGCAAACCGAAGCGCAGCCGGCGGGATCGCCTCCGTTGTAAAGAGGCACGCCCTTGTCGATCGCCGCAGTGATCGCTTGTGCAGGATCTGGCTGATTGTGATTCGCGTTTTCACTTCCGCAGTTGCCGGTTCGAGGCTTTCATTCTGCTTTGGGCGGCAACGGCCTCATCCAGCGTGGTCAGCCCGTCATTCGCATCGAAGCCGGACTGGGTGGTATCGACGACGTGTTCCTGGACTGCGCGAGCCTGAAGACAGCTCAGAAGGATCGCCAGGCAGGGGATGACGATCATGCGCCCGGGTGCGCGCCGGGGATTGAGGGGTTTCATGGTCGTATCGGCTAACACGTGAGAGTTGGAGTCGGAGGCATCCGGTACCGCTCCAATAATCTCTCTTCTGAACAAGACTTGCCGCGGGCCACGGCCCGCTATGCGTATTTTGCAGAAATTGAGGCACTGCTTGGTATTGCCGCCCTTCTCAGGGACTAAGCCTTGAAGCTATGTCCGGCGGGAAGGCTTCTGGCGGAACGATTGATCCGGAAATGTCCGCGCAAGGTGAAGTTAAAACCCGGAGACCTGCCGGGGCTGCGTGAGACGGACAAAAGGAAGCAGGTGATCGCATGGGTCCGCAAAAACGGGTTTCCGAGAGGACCAGAGCAAGTGCCTGATGCCGTGACAGTTGACCTCTATTTAGGGGTACTTCTTGGGGTCTTAGAGCCGATTACGCAAAGTGAGTTTGCGCGAGAGGCAACGTGGACCGAGAGCCTTGCGATCGGGAGCGAGAAGTTCGTGAAACGCATGCAAACGACGATCCGGAATCGGAGCCGGATAGAGACAGTGGAAGCAGGGGAGCGGACCGATTCGGATCCTGAGTGGGTCCTGCGCCAAACCCCGCCTGCAAATGCTTACGGCCGATTTTCAGGCCCGAAAGTCGGCTCTGACGCCACCTGAGGAGGCGGGAACGCAGCCAACGCTTTGACGTTGAATTGATTGCCGTGGTCCGACCGCGAGCACCGACCCCGGGCACCCTGTGGTCCGAGCCCGAGCACCAGAACGGGTGGCTTTTTACCAGAATGGACGGCGGGCCGCGATCAAGGCCGGCCCTCGAGTTCGAGAACCGGCGCCCCCCCTGCGAAGACGCTCACTTTCCCGGACGATTCCGAGATGACCACCGCGACCGCACTGGCTTTGGTTGAAATGGCGGCGGCGGCGACATGGCGCGCGCCGAGGCCTTCCCGGATATTGACGCTCTTGGTCAGGGGCGCGTCGAGATAGACTCCGGCGCGCGCCACCACACCCTTCGTATCGACGATGAAAGCACCGTCGATGGCCGCGAGTTCCCGGAGCGTCTCGAGAAAATCCGAGTTATGGATGGAGCGCACTTTGGGGGGGTGACCTTTGAGGGGATTGAGCATGAGGGGGCGCGTAAATTTGGAAAGCGTGCGGGGGCCACCAAGCACGAAAGTGGTTCCGATGGGTTTTCCTTCCCGGCCCTCTGCAGCGAACTTCAACGCGATGTCGATGAGCCGGATCGCTTCATCCGAGGCAATCCGGCCTGCGCCTTCGGTCAGTTTGCGTTCGCGGAACCAGGCGAAGTCACGTCCGGGATTGACTACGAGCAGGTTGTCGAGACGCTTGGATCCGGCCACCCCGGTAAGGCAGATGACGCTGTCATCGACACCCAGCTTCTTGCGCAGCACCGCCGCAGTGATACCAATGGTAACCTGGTCGATACGATCGACGGGTCCTCGGGGAACGCGAATGAGGATGTCCTTCGGCGAAGGCTCGATTTTTTCGAGCGTATCTTCGTCGTGGACGAGCCAGATGATTTTTTCCTTCTCCCGCCTACGCTCGATGAGACGGCGGTCTCTCAGGAGGTCGGCGCGAACGAGAATATGGCTGATTTCCAGCTTGGCCGCCATGTCGAACGCGTATTCCACGACGAGGCCGGACTCGCGCGCTTCGCTGACCGGTTTTCCAGCGGCGCTCTTGACAGCTGCTTGCGATTTCCTGGATGGCATCAGGCCTCTGTTATAGCGCATGGACTTGCAAGGGCGGCAACAATGAAGTGGGATCGGGGACCGCGACAAGCAATTCTTCTCAGGGGCGATGATCTTGGCGTCTCTTTGCGCCTTTGCGTTGAGTCCGATCCGGTCCTGGTTAACTCCGGCTCCCTGCACCATCGGGCCCCCAATGCACCGCCAGCCAGATGGTGTCTTCCTCCTCGGCTGTGGCCTCAACTCGATGCCGGGTATGGGGCCCGATCTCGATCCAGTCGCCCGGCATCATCTCCCGAGGTTTTTCTTCCTCCTCGAACCGTAGCGTCGCTGATCCCTGGAGCAGGACCACCCACTCGGTGGTGTCCTGGTCGTACCAGAAATCCGGCGGCGACGCGTGTCCGCGCGACACCAGCCGATCGACTCGGACCTCCCCGTGCCCTTCCGCAAGAACCTCCGACCATTCCTCCGGAAGCTCCCCCGGAATTTCTGTATACAGATTCCCTCTCTTCATCGCATCTGGTGCTGATCGCGTTCGACCATGGAGTATGGACCATAAACTGGTAAGCGATAACTAATAACCGATAACCCGGCGCCTAGCGCGATTCCCAGAAGCAGACGAGGTTCCATATCTGTCTAGACTGCCTAAGAAAGTTAAGGGATCACAAGAGCGATTCTCCAGACGGCGTTCCCCGAATGCCCTCCCAAATAAATGACCTGTCCCCAATGGGGCTTGTCCCCAATGGGGCTTCCGAGGCTTCGGCGGGACACGTGCCCGCGCTCCCATTCTGAGATCGAGAATTTTTGAAATCAACCGCTGGCGCCCACAGAGCACTCTCATTATCTTCAATATTTCATCCTTTATTTTTCATTCACACTGCCGGCGCGTTCGCGCAATATATGACGACTCACTTCGCACTCCTTACTATTAACTATTAACTAACAACGATTATCGCGGCGCCCTGTGCCGCCCCCCTCAGAGCCCCATGCGAACCTTAGCCATTGGAGATATCCACGGATGTCTGACCGCCCTGGAAACCCTGGCGGACCACGCCGCCTTCGCGCCGGACGACCAGCTCGTGTTCCTCGGGGATTACGTCGACCGCGGGCCGGACAGCCGGGGGGTGATCGATTACTTGATCGACCTGAAAAAGACGGCGCAGGTGGTGACCCTGAAAGGGAACCACGAAATCATGATGATGTGGTGTCGTCAGTCCGAGGAAGCACTTGAGAAATGGCTTTCTTACGGAGGCGACACGACCCTGGCATCGTATGGGATCGAAGAGGTGAACGACGTCCCACCAGAACACTGGCGTTTCATGGAAGATTGTTTCCCCTTTTACGAGACAGAGACGCACCTTTTCATTCACGCCAATTTGGTTCCGGATCAATCGCTTGTGACCCAGCTTGCGGGCGGCACGATATTCTGGGAGCCGTTCGATCCCAAGCAATCCAAGCCGCACCAGTCCGGCAAGCCCTTCATCTGTGGTCACACCCGGCAGACCGGCGGTCGTCCGGTGAGCGTGGGCCATGCCATCTGCATCGACACCGGCTGTTACGATCCCGGCGGTTGGCTGACCTGTCTCGACGTCGACACCGGCGAATACTGGCAGGCCGACCAGATGGGGAGGAAGCGCGAGGGCGCGCTGGAGCTCGTGCCGGGCGAATGACGAGGGGCGAATGTCGAGTGACGGGGGGCGAGGGACTGGAGACATCAGACTGGAGACATGAGACATGAGACGGAACCAGTCTGGCATTCGCGCTAATTCGCGGAAGCGAAGCGAATTCATTCTCATTCGCGTCTAAAAAATCAAGGGTCGAGTGTCGAGGGAGGAGGGAGGAGTCCGTAGTCGGGAGACCGAGCTGGCGTCCCGATGGAATCGGGATCAGCATCCACTTCGTGGACTCCGACTTTCGCCTGCGATCTGAAGAGCCCACGCTGCCGGAGGCAGCGCACGCCCACGGTCTCTCATCTGCGCTGGGCGGGACGTTAAAAAAAGAATTCAGGGGCGAGTGACGAGTGCTGACTGTTGATTCTTGAGGGTCGAAGTCCGGATTTTCTGCCACCCTGGCAAGGATGCCAGCTCACGGGGTGAAGGCGCACCCCGCCGGCCCCGGCAGCGCACCCTTCCTTTTTGATCGAAACTGACTGGAAGCCATAGTATATACTATAGTCTAGAGTATAGTATATACTATCGCCCGGCAGATCGAAGTGGGGCGGATTTTCAATCTGCCTTTCAGAAACATTCTGGGCAATAGGTGTCAGGCCAGAATGGCACTAAGTTAAGCATGGTGACACGGGCGGGACGCCCGCTGCCTGGAGGCAAACAGGCGGGCTGGGTCGCGGTGAGAGTGCATGACGGTTGATTCGCTGGGCGTCCTGGCGGCTCCGCGGGACGCGCAAGCGCCCGAACTGCGGCTTGGCGGGGATCCGCCCTCGCTCGGCGAGCTACGTCGGGACAAGCTGCCGCGCCGTACCTTACGTCTTTCCTGTAAACGGATCCATCTGCGTAAATCTGCGTAATTTATCCCGTCCCTGCGGTCCGCGATCTGCAGGATGCCTTCGGATTTACCTATGCGCTATCGCGCCGAGGCAGTGCGGTTAAGAATCTGGGGCGAGTGGCATCACCGGCTCGCAAGCACCTGGTTGCGGCCCCGGGCTTTGCTCTCGAAAAGACACCGGTCCGCTTCCGCGAGGAGCTGACGCTTGTCCGTCGCTTCGTCGGGGAAGGTCGCCAGACCGAAGGAAGCCGTGACCTCGACACCAATCCCTTCGTCCTCGAGAAAGGGTGTATTGGCGATCATCGCGCGGAGCCGCTCGACCTTGGTCATGGCCCGCCGCGGGCCTTGTCCCGGCAGGAGGACGACGTATTCGTCCCCGCCATATCGGACGATCCGGTCTTCGGGGTCGAGATGCGCGTCGACGAGTTCGGCGACTTCCCGCAAGACCTTCGCGCCGAGCAGATGTCCGTGGGTGTCGACGACCTCCTTGAAGCGATCCATATCGAAGAACACCAGCGAGAGCCGGTCCCCGTCGCCCGCACTCTCCAGGTATTCATCGAGATACTGATGAAGAAAGCGCGTGTTGTGGAAGCCCGAGACGTCGTCTATCAGCGTCGCGGCGTGCAACCGCGTGTTCATCTCCTCGAGCGTCTCCCGATAGTGTTCCAGGGCAGCCATGTGCCGCCGCAACTCCAGCTGCGCCATGACTTGCCGGGACAGGGCCCGAAGGGCCTCCGCCTGTTTCTCGCTCAGCGTCCGGCGCTCCCGGTCGATCACGCAAAGCGTCCCGAGTGTCTCGCCCTCGGCGGTCGCGAGCGGCGCGCCCGCATAAAAACGAATGTGCGGATCACCGGTCACCAGCGGGTTGTCGGCAAAGCGGTCATCCTCGCGCGCGTCGTCAACCACCATCAGGTCGGGCTGGAGAATGGCGTGCCCGCAGAACGCCAGGTCGCGCGGGGTTTCCGTCGCGTCGAGCCCCAGGCGCGACTTGAACCACTGGCGATCGCGGTCCACCAGGCTCACCAGCGAGATCGGCACCTGGCAGATCTCCGAGGCGAGGGTGGTGATGTCGTCGTAGCACTCCTCCGGCGGCGTATCGAGGATGCGATACGCGCGCAGGGCGGCAAGCCGCGCCTCTTCGTTCTCGGGTAAATCGGCTTTCATGGGTATCCCGGCTTTTTTTGGATGGCTTCCGCACTTATAGAGACCGTTCCGCCGCCGAAAGTCACATTGGATCGCGAAAAATGGGGCCGGCGCGGAGCGCCGGGGGATTGGTTATTAGCGGGAGACTGGAGACGGGAGACTAGAGACTTGAGACTGGAGACTGGAGACTTGAAAGAGGGT